>NZ_DBMCWA010000007.1:0-118464 GCF_056977735.1 Succiniclasticum sp. | reverse complement strand
CCCATAGTGACCGCATTTGCAACAAGGCAGGGTGCGGAAACTTACGTGCATGATTTTTTACCAACTGGTAAATATCAACAGGGGGCCGCTGCGTGTAAAGCAGAAATCGTAAAAACAGAAGTGAGAGATTAGATAGATTTACGAAAGGGGAGCAAGACAAGCGGGTATGATCATCCGGCAGACTACTAAAGAATTACTGGCGGCTTCTATTATGGAGCTTGCCAGGACTAAAACTGTAGAAAAGATTACGGTGAAAGAGATTGTGCAGAACTGCGGTCTGACATCCACCATCTTTTATCATTATTTTCAGGATAAGTATCAGCTGCTGGCCTGGATATACAATCGTAAATCGGAGGCGTTATTTGCGGAAAAGAACGTTATCTATACATGGCCTCAGCTTTTGAGGGTTCTTTGTACACCGTTAATGGAGCATCGGTCGTTTTATGAAAATGTATTAAAAAATACGGCGGGTAATTACCTGTTGCCTGCCAAAGGCCACACCAAGGGAAACAGCATCATCATTGCGGAAAGCGACGGTCTGTTCTATATGATGCACGGCGACGTGACCTATACGGATGAAGCACTGTATGCAAACAAACTTTCCGTTGTTTACGAAGATAAAGAAGCAGCGCGGGATACCCTGAACCGTGTGCGTGAATTTATCCGGAAAAACCCGACAGTCTATTGTTCTACCCATACGCCTCTGGGCTATGAAAATCTGGAAGCCAAACGGGTGACCGACCTGGATAATCCGCCGGAAATGCCGCCCATTGATTACGAAATTGCTTCAAAAGAAGCGACTGGCAAATGGATCTGCAGTATCTGCGGTTACGTTTATGACCCAGCGGAGCATGACGGCGTAGCCTTTGAAGACCTGCCCGCTGACTGGAAATGTCCGCGCTGCCGTCAGAGTAAGGATAAATATAACAGAGCATAAATATTAAAAATAAAAGAAGCCTGTATGGAAGGCTTCTTTTATTTTACATCATCTTGTTTCAGCGCAATGTTGAACGAAACGCTGAATGATATTATCTGGCTGCGGGGTGACGGCGAAACTGCCGGTAAAGTGAAACTCATCATACGGAAAGAAAGACGGCCAGATTGTTACCGATGTGGATGCGTCGGATCTCGCGTAAATAGAAGAGTGGTAAATTCGTGTTTTCCTCAACAGCTGTAGAATTTATTTTCTGCGGCTGTTTTGTTATAATAGTAAAAAAACAATGGTTTCCGGATACAATTTGTAATTCTTGATAGTAATGATTTGCGTGATGACGGGAGGGACAGTATGAAAGTAAAGTATGTTTGCACGAAATGCGGAAAAGTGGAAGACGTAACGACGCGGGCGCCGAAATGCGAATGCGGCGGCCTGTGGAAACTGCAGTATGAACTGCCAAAGTTTGACGAGGCGCTGATCGATAAGGACGAATGGAGCATCTTCCGTTACCGTGCCTTTATGCCCCTGGCGGACGAAACGTGGAAAGCCGTCACCATGGGCGAAGGCATGACGCCCATCGTTCCCTTTGACGAAGACCTGATGCTGAAGATGGATTATTTCATGCCGACGCTGTCTTTTAAAGACCGGGGCGCGGCGGTCCTGGTTTCCCACTGCAAGTCCATCGGCGTGACGGACGTGGTGCAGGATTCCAGCGGCAACGCGGGCAACAGCGTGGCAGCGTATTGCGGACGCGTGGGTATCCACTGCGAGATTTTTGTTCCGGAAGGGACGTCGCCGAAAAAGATCGACATGATTAAAGCCCACGGGGCCGTGGCCAATGTGGTGCCCGGTTCCCGCGACCACTGCGCGGATGTGTGCAGGGCGAAAGTTACAGAAGAAGGAAAGTATTACGCGAACCATGTGTACAATCCGTTCTTTTATGAAGGAACGAAAACCTACATTTATGAAATTTACGAACAGCTGCACCGGATTCCCCGGAACATTTTTATTCCGTTGGGGAACGGGACCCTGTTCCTGGGCGGGGTCTTCGGCCTGGAGCACCTTGTGGCCAGCGGTGTGATTCCCGAAATGCCCAATGTGATCGCTATCCAGAGTGAACACTGCGCACCCTTTGCGGAAGCAAAACGGCAGGGACTGAAAGAACCGGCCGCGGTTACGCCGAAGCCGACGCTGGCGGAAGGCATTGCCATCGGTCAGCCCATGCGTGGTGAGGAAATTCTGGAAAAGATTTATAAATACGATATGGAAATCGTGGAGATTCCGGAAGAAACGATTTTGCCGGCCCGCGCCGCGCTGGCGGCGAAAGGCATTTACTGCGAGCACACCACGGCGGGCAACTACGCGGCGTACCTGAAATACTGCGAGCTTCACGGCAGGACGCCGGACAGCCTGATTACCATGTGCGGCGCCGGACTCAAGTCAGATCACTGATACAAGTTCTTATATTTACCACTGTAAACGATTCAACAGCCGTGGAAATTCAACTTCCGCGGCTGTTATGTTATAATGATTAAAAGAGTAACCGCATAATGGAGGGTACCTATGGATTTTCGAAGGGCAAACGGGGAAGAACAGAAACGGGTACGGGTGCAGCAGATTATTGACGCAACCGCCGCGCTGTATGATGATATAGGCTACGAAAAGATTACGTTTTCAAAGATCGCGTCACGCGTAAATTTTACCCGGAATCTGCTGTATCATTATTGTTCCTGCAAGGAAGATATCTTTTTGTTATTACTGCTGCAGGACATTGAAAGGTACGTAACTGATGCCGCGCAGACATTCACGGAAGAAGTAAAGGACGTAGACGCTTTCTGCAGGGAATGGAACGCGTTATGGTTGCGGCACCAGCGGATGGCGGGTTTGTTCAGCATCGTCAACACCGTGATCCTGAAAGACGCGACGGAAGAAGCGCACATAAACTTCCGCGCGAAAATGCACGCCTCTTTCCAGCAACTGCGAAAAGTCGTCCAACTGCTGTTTCCATCATTTACCGAAAAAAAAGTGTACCAATTTGTGGAGTATCTGCATATGTTTGCGCTGGCACGGTATCCTGCCAGCCTGGAATATAAACAGATCCAGCACATTCCCGTGTATCCGCATGTGGGACATGGAACCAATCCGTTTGCCGACGAATTCATTCCGTACATTAAACTGATTTTGCAGGCCCTGACGGACAACGTCTGATACGCAGGGGGAGTGACAAAAAATACCGTAAGATTTATTTCTAAATAATAGGATACACTATCAATTTATTGCGCTGTTGGTTTCATAACGGCGCATTTTTATTTTGCTGAATACTGCTTTAATGCAGTATTACATTATACAAGTGCGGTATTTACACATTGACAATAAGAAAAAATTGCTGTATAATACCGACAGTTTAAGAAAAGTTTTTTATTAGAATTATATACTAATAATTCAGGAAAAATGCAGAAAGGAATGAGCTCTATGAAAAAACTAACCAGGAAATCGGCGGCTTTGCTGGTGGCAGGTCTTGTAACCTGCGGTCTGCTGGCAGGCTGTGGCGGCGGTGACAAGAAGGCGGAACCGGCGAAGGACGGTAAAACTGCTGTCAAGACGTTAAACTTTGGCAGCCAGATGTATTCGGAAGGTTATCTCAATCCGGCCGCTCAGGTTAATACAGCCTGGAATCTGACCCGCTACGGTATCGGTCAGGCGCTGTTCCGGTTTGACGATCATGTAAAACCGGTTCCCTGTCTGGCGGAATCTGCAACGGCCAGCGACGGCAACAAGACCTGGGTCATCAAACTTCGCAAAGGTGTTAAGTTCAGCAACGGCGAAGCTATGACAGCTACCAAGGTCAAGGAATATCTGGACTGGATCCGGGAAGCCGGTAAGAAAGGATCTTCCAACCCGACCAAGTTCCTGGATGCCAAGGCAGTGGTTACGGCTGACGATGCTGCAGGAACCATTACCATTAAATCTGAAAAGGTTTATGCGAACATGCCGGCCAATCTGGCGGATCCCACCATGTGTATCCTTGATATTAAGAACACCAAGAACCTTGACACCGGTGTCATTGGTACCGGTCCGTACATGATTAAGAGTTTCAAACCGCATGTGGGCTACGAGCTGGTTGCCGGTGATTACGATTTTGACAATAACAACTGGAATGTAATGATTGCCGGATCACCTACCGTATTTATGGGCAACTGGTGGAGCAAGAACAAGGATAATTTCTGCGGTTTCAAGAGCGATGCCTACGATAAGGCCTATGAAGAACTGCGTGTAACCACGGACCAGAAACGTTATGCCGAACTGATGCAGCAGTGCCAGCAGATCCTGATTGATGAAGCGGCGATCCTGGTGGACGGTTACTATAACAGCTGCTTCGTCTATAACACTGATAAAGTCGGGTACGCGCATATTTATCCGCTGGATTACTATCATATTACCGACGAAATCAAACCGGCCGGCGCGAAATAAGCACATAATTTGCTGACAGACAACGGCAAGGCAGCAGAAAGATCCTGCTTGTCACAGGAAGCCGGAACGAACCGTAAATAATGGCGCTGCATCACAATCGGATTTGACAGAACTTTTAAAGTCTCCTTCCTTTCCGGTTCTGTCGAATCCGGTGCAGTGCGTTATTTTAAACTGATGCTTATGACTGCATTCAGGAAGTAAACTCCAATTTATCGCGGTAAATGATTCAACAGTCGTGGAAATTCCACGGCTGTTTTGTTTTAGTATGAAAAATTGTTGTTTGTTTTAGTGACGTGACCTGCCCCCGTTTTATGTACCACGGGGATTTTTAGTATAGCTGAAAGAATTAACATGCATTCGTTGTTCCAATTGGTGAGTATGTGATAAAATAGATTAGTATTAATAACTATAAAACAGAGACGAGCCGGATATGATTCCGACAAAACAGGTAAGCGTTATTCATGGAAAGGAGCCCGCAGCATGCGAATCTTTGTCATCACCTGCAGTTTTAATTTATCTCAAACAGTAATTGATTGTGCATTTAAAACGGAAGCGGATGCAAAAGCGTACGCCGATGCGTTGAACAACGATAAGGCCAAGGCAGTTGCCCGCTGTAAAGAACTGATTGCACAGTACGATGGTGAGGAGCTGCTAAAGTTTTTTGACGAAGCGGGCGCCATTACTTTTGCTGTTGTTGCAGTTGAAATGAAATAAGTTGCAAAAACTGCAAGGAGGGGATCAGGTTGTTGAAAAAAGTTCTGACAGGTATGGTGTTGCTTTCGCTTATAGGCCTGAGCGCGGAAGCATGCACTGTTACGCTGGTGACCAAAGGCGCGTCGGCGGACGGGAGCGTGATGGTATCCCATTCCAATGACGGGTTCGGCGCGGAAGTGAACCTTGTCTACGTGCCGGCAAAAGATCATCCAAAAGGCCGTCTCCGTCCCGTGTATCCCTCGCCTGCCGCGCTGGGTGAAATGCCGGAATACAACTGTTTTTCCCAACCGAGCCTTGTGACGGCGGAACGGGGCGACGGCTGGAATTTCCCCGGCAAGCCGCAGACCAGGCCGCTGGGGTATATTCCCGAAGCCGAACACACCTATGCGTATCTTGACGGTAATTATCCCGTGGCCAACGAACACGGGCTGATGATCGGCGAATGCACCGACTTGTCCGCGCGCCTGCCGGAAGCTCCTTTTAAAAAGGGTGGCGGGATTTTTTACGCTGCGGAGCTTGGGCGCGTGGCGCTTGAACGCTGCAAAACGGCGCGGGAAGCGATTGAACTGATGGGCCGCCTGATTGACGAATACGGTTTGTGGGGAACCGCCGAGACATTGGTTGTAGCCGATAAAGAGGAAGGATGGGTGCTGGAGATGCAGCCGGCGCCCGACGGGAAAGGCGGGTTCTGGATTGCTGAACGGATCCCGGACGGGGAGTTTTTCATTGCAGCCAACGAATTGCGGATCCGCGCTGTGAGGGAAGGCGACCCGGACCAGATGTTTAACCCGCGCCTTCCGCAAATGCTGAAAGACGCAGGCTGGGCTGTGTATGATGAAAAAGGGAATCTGGACTGGGTAAAATCGTTAGAAGCAAAAGAGCACAACCACCCGTATTATTCCAAACGCCGCGTCTGGCGCGGGATGAGCCTGGCCGCGCCGTCCAAAGGGCTGCCGGCAAAGGTGGGGAATTGGGATTCGGAGTCCTATCCGTTGTCCGTCCGTCCCGACAAAAAACTGAGCGTCGGCGACATTATGCAGATGCACCGGGATTATTATCAGGATACGGAATTCGATAAATCCGGAAGCGCGTTGGCGGGTCTGTACGGATCGCCGTACCATTACGGTAAAGAAAAGGGCGAACGTTCCATCCTGTCGGCGAAGACGAGTTATACGCATATCGTACAGGCCGATGCCGCGTTTCCTTCGCCGGTTGTCTGGTGTGCCATGAATACGCCGCTGGAGAATTCCTTTATTCCGTTTGCGGTAGCGGCCATGCCGGAAGCGTACCGCCACGCGATGCGCGATACCTACGACCCCGCGAAGATGTACTGGGCGTCGAACCAGGTCATGTCGTTATCGCAGGGATATTTCAACGTCATGTACCCGCTGGTCAGCGAGGCAGTACGGAAAGCGGAAGCGGACTCGTTGCAACTGGTCAAATCGTCCCGCGGCCTTTCCGGGGAAGCGTTTGCTGAAAAACTTAACGGGAACGCGCTCAAAGTATTCGGCGAATGGAAAGAGCTTTATATACAATTGTTGAAGAAATACAATGGCGGCGCGGGCGTCCGGTATGCGAAAGAGCCGCAGGCGGATACGCCGGAGAAATATTAATGATAATGAAAAAGGATGGCTGACAGCATAAAAAAGATTTAGGTGCGGCTTTGGCGAAAAAATAGCAGAGTTGTTATTAAAGGGGCGATTTCGTTCCGGATTTACATGGAGGAGCCATGAAACAGGTTATGGGTAAAAATCTGAAAAAGTTATCGGTGGCGGTTTGCGCGCTGGGCATTTTAGCCGGCGCCTTTGTACTGCCGGTGAAGGCGATGGCGGCGGAAACGGAAGCGCCTGCCACTATTACGCTGCCGGAGTTCCGTATCAGGGGAAACGGAGTGTTTAACGTGCTGGAAGCGTTGGACAGGCGGAGAACCTCCCGCAGTTTTGCAGACAAAGCATTAAGCGGAGAGGATCTGTCTGTGCTGCTGTGGGCGGCCAACGGCATCAACCGGCCGGAGTCCGGCAAGCGTGTGAATCCCACCACCAAGGGTATTTATAATATTGATGTGTACGCGGTGATGGCCGGCGGCATTTATAAATATGATCCGACGGCCCATGTCCTGACGCAGGTTTCCCCGGTGGATTTCCGCCCGCAGATCAATGCGAAGCAGACCTTTGTCCACACGGCGCCGCTGACATTGTTCTATGTGGCGAACCCGGTTCCGCCCAGGGATCCGTCCCGTCCGGCGAATCCGGAACGGCAGCTTGCGAACAACTGCATCGTGGCGGGCACCATGCTGCAGAGCGTGGCGCTGGCTGCGGTGGATCGGGGGCTGGGGACCTGTATCCGCGGCTCTGTCGACCGGGACGCGTTTAGTAAAGCGGCAGGTCTTTCACCGGAACAGAAGGTGCTGATTTCCCAGACTATCGGCGTGCTTCCCTGAGGGCAGGTTATGAGGAAACGGTGGGGAACTTTCTGTGCTTTTCATGCCGGTCCGGCGCAGGCGTTTCAAAATGGCTGCAGCCGGAGGACCGCACCATCGAGATACGGAATAAAGAAGGACTGGTATCCTGGATGTCAGAAATCAGTGAGAAAACAATCCGGCATCGTACCGATGCAAAGTTATATATAGAAGATTACTGGACGAAACGTTCTCCGGAATTCATGAAGCTGCGCAGGGAAGAACTGCACAGTGAAAAGTATGCCCTGTGGCAGAAGGAGCTTTGCAGCCATTTCCCGCCCGGTAAGGCGCTTAAGATTCTGGACGTGGGCTGCGGTTCCGGTTTCTTTACCATTCTTCTCGGCCGGCAGGGGCATGAGGTTACGGGGATTGATTTAACGGAATCCATGATTGCGGATGCCCGTGCGCTGGCGGCGGAAGAACAGTGCAGGGTGCAGTTTCTGGTGATGGATGCGGAGAATCTGCAGTTCCCGGAAGAAACCTTTGATGTAGTGGTGTCCCGCAATGTGACATGGAACCTGCCCAATCCGGAACAGGCTTACAAAGAATGGATGCGCGTGCTGAAAAAGGGCGGTATTCTTTTGAACTACGATGCGGAATACGGAAAATACCACCATCATGAATATGAAAAAGAGGCGGTATACTCCCATAAAGGCGTAACGCCGGAGATGGTGGAGCAGTGCCACCGGATTTATCATATGCTGGATGTCAGTTTGTGGGACCGGCCCCAGTGGGATCTGGATGTTCTGGAAAAATTAGGAGCAGCTTCCTGCAAGGCTGACCGGACCGTATGGGAGCGGTTATATCCGCAAAAAGATCAGTTTTATATGCCGGTATCCCTGTTCGGGGTCTGTGCGATCAAATAAACCGCGCGCAAACGCATGTAAATAGCGTCTCCGTGCAACAAAAAAAGTCACGTAAGTGTTGACCTTACGTGACTTTTTACGTGACTCTTTTGCTTTCGGAATCTTTCTGCCTGCAGGGATCAGGTAATCGAGGCTTCGTAAATGGAATCCACCGATGCTTTCAGCATTGCGTCAAACTCTGCTGCGGTCTGCTTCACATTCAGGCCTTCCGATAACGCGCGGGAGAAGCTGGCGATCAGACCGTGATTGGCCGCCAGTTTTTTGTTGGAATCTTCCCGGGTATAGCCGCCGGACAGGGCAACCACACGGACGACACGCGGATCGGCAATCAGTTCCGCATAGGTGTCGGGGATGTCGGGAATGGTTACCTTAAACATCAGCTTGGTGTCTTCCGGCAGTTTGGCCAGATGCTCCATAATATTTTTTTTCAGGAGTTCTTCCGCTTTTACCTTGTCAGGGCAGTGGATATCTACTTCCGGTTCGAGGATGGGAACCAGGCCGGCCGCTGCGATCTGCAGACCGATTTCAAATTGCTGGTCTACGATTTTTTGGATGCCTTCTTCATTGGCTTCTTTAATGACGCTGCGCATCTTGGTGCCGAAGATATGCCGCTCATCGCGGGCGCGGGCCAGCAGTGCGTCCAGGCCGGGGATCGGTTTCATCAGCTGTACGCCGTTTTCCAGATCCATCAGACCTTTGTCGACTTTCAGGATGGGGATGATCCCCTTTACGTCCCACAGATAGTCTGCCGTAAACTTGTCTTCGATTTTGCGGTCCATCGTGTTTTCAAATAAAATGGCCGCCAGTACACGGTCGCTGGTGAAAGAGGGGCTGGTGATGATCCGGGTCCTCATTTCGTGGACCAGACTGAACATTTCTTCGTCATTAGAATAGGCGCTTTCTTCTACGCCGTAAAGCCGCAGCGCTTTCGGCGTGCTTCCGCCGCTCTGGTCAAGCGCTGCAATAAATCCTTTGCCGTTTTTCATTTTTCCCAATTGCTTCTGGTTCATGTTCTTACCTCCATCCTTACTGATTTTCCGGGTCAGGTTCCTTTTCTTTATGTATCTTATAAATATTATATATAAAGCAGAAAAAGAATTCAATGCTTTCCATGATATACATCAGACCGGCCGGACCTCCGCAGGACTAAAATAATTTTCTTTCAGCCTTGTGTCTGTTCTGTAAAAACGATAAAATTATGGAAAGGAAATGCATATAAAAATAAGGAAACAAAGTAGCCGCGTCTTCTTTGATACAGGAAAAAGCTACACTATTATTATATTACAAATCAGCGGAAAATTAAACGGTAATTCTATCGGTAATTCTAAAGGAAGGAACGCACACCTGTGAAGTTTTCCGTTCAGCGCGGCCGGGTTGAAAACAGTTTCCGAATAAAGGATAGAAGCAGATTTGTTGTCCTGAGGGTAAAGGAGGAGATGATGTCCATGAAAAAACTGATCGTGTTCCTGACGTTGCTCTGTCTTTTTGCGGTTGGTCAGAATATTGCGGAAGCAGCGGACGGGAGGAGAACGGGCATGGGATATATTTCCTGGGATGAAAAGATGTTGAAACTGGATCTGCACGCCAATCTTTCCACAGGGTTCCAGTGGCTGGTGGTGTACCGGTCGGATAACCTTGTGAAGAGCAGCCAGCAGTACCAGGGTACAGACGATAATGAGAAAGCTACCACGGGAGGACCCGGGACGGATCATCTCCGTTTTACGGTGACGGACGATAAAGACGCGTACCTGGTGCTGAAATACGCAAGGCCCTGGGAAGAGGGAGAGCGGGGCACCTATCATTCGTATATCATAAAAATGGAAAACGGTGCGATTGCCGATGTGTCATGCCGTGAACGCATATACCATAAAGATTTTAAATTTGTGGTGGGCCGGCCGGAGAAAAACGCGGCAACCGGGGAGAAAGCGCGCTTTGTGGCATCCGTGCCGACGGACTGGGAGTATGAAGACATCGCCGATGAAGATATGCTTGGCTTAAAGGTCAGGCCGGTGGGCGAAGAAGGGTACTGCCGGATCGGCCGTCTCCGGAACGGGGTTGCGGCAGATTCGGGCGAAAACGTGAAAAAGATCATGATTTATGACAAAGAATACACCGTGGGACGTTCCGCAGGCGGGAGCTTTGTCCTGTTTAATCAGGACCGCATCGCCTGGCTGGGCGGCAGCGCGGACTGGCAGGAAGAATATTTCCCGGATATTGTAACGATGCTGGATACAGCGACCTATTGGGAATAGGAGCGGGCACTGTTCCGGACCCTGCAGCGGTAAGCAGGTACCTGCAACAAGGCTGGCAACGCCGTTCTGCGGGCACTGCTCCGGATCCTGCAGCGATAAGCAGGTTACGGAATACGCAGAGCACTGTTTTCGGTCACGGTTATGAGGAAAAGAAGTACAAGGGGGCATTCAGCTATGAAATTCAGAAATACGAAAGTTCTGTCACTCGCTGCGGTTGTTTTGTTTGCTGCCGGCGCGGCGGGAACGGCGCAGGCTGCGGCAAGCCCGGAAAAGCAGACATCGTTTATCGCGGACCAGGCTGCCGTCTGGGGCGCGGATGCGTTTTACAGGGACTGGCAGAAAGACAGGGGCTGTTGTGCCGTCACCGATCTGGACGGCAACGGACGGCTGGAGCTGTTCTTCCTTCGGGGAGTACGGAACCCTGTTCCCCACGCAAATGCAAATGGGTCAAACGAAGAAAAGGGCAGGGCTCTTGTAGCCACCGTTCCCATAACCATGCGTGTCCGCGGGTTTGAAGTGAGCGCGGATGGGAGCAGCCTGGACGAACTGAAATTCAATTACCCGGACAAGATCGTGCCTCCTGATATGAGTCAGTTACAGGGAGGGTCTTATTACGCAGATGACAAGATCCGTTATTATACTGTTTCTACGCTGAACCGTGTCGGGGATCTCGGCTTTTGTCTGTACCGGCAAGTCCTGTCACTGAAGAACGGAACGGTGGAGGTCCAGACTATTGGAACAGAATATGGCAACTATGGTCTTTTCAACGACGTTCCCACCGCTGAGGCGATTTTTGATCATGCCGAAGACCAGTACGGGAAGGAAATGAATGAGTCGCAGATGAACGATTATGTAAAAACGTATATGGCAGGCACGGATCCCGCTGACGTAAAAATAAACTGGATCTATGCATCCGATTGGAAAAAAGCGCAGGCCGTTCCCGGCGGCGTGCGTGATGCTTTTATGGAAAGCTGGAACGGATTTACATTTGCGGCGAAGAAGTAGAATCGTAAAACGCAGAAATGTTGTGCGTTAGAGAGTATATAATTGAAAAAAAGTAATTAAAAAAATCCCGGCAGGTTTTATTAAAACCCGCCGGGGTTTTGGTTTGGCAGCATGAATTGTTTTGCGTTTCCGGGTTATTCGCCCCGTTTCGCTACGTCTTCTTCGATTTCCGCCTTCCAGTCTTTGGAAATGGGCGTGCAGCAGGCACGCATGCAGGCCATGGCTTCGCCTACGACTTTGTAGTTCAGCGAGGTTCCCCGTTTGTCCGATTTATAGCGGACGGCCCGGTCGGCGGAGATGCCGATCCGTCCCGCTGCGCTGATGGCATCGATGTTGGCCCCCAGGAACATGAATTCCCAGTTGTGTTTTTCCTGCATCCGTTTTACCAGCCGTTTCACTTTGTCCAGGGTGTATTCCCGGCTGGAGTTTTCCTCCCCGTCGGTGGTGATGACGACGATAGTGTGTTCCGGCTTTTCCTCATCCGGCAGGCCCTTCTGCACTTTCCGGATGTGTTTTACGCTTTTGGCTACCGCGTCCAGCAGGGCCGTGCAGCCCCGGGCGTAGTATTCTTTTTCGGTCAGGGGTTTTACCGTTTCCAACGGCACGCGGTTGTGGATCACGTTCATTTCGCCGTCAAACAGGACGGTGTTTACGATGGCGCTGCCTTCCACGTTTTTCTGTTTTTCAATTAATGAATTGAAGCCGCCGATGGTTTCCGTTTCCAGTCCGCTCATGGAACCGCTGCGGTCGAGAATGAAGAGCATTTCCGTTAATCCTTTTTTCATGTTCGTTTCCTCCTGTTCTGAAAAAATGTTACGAAAGGTTGGTCGCGGAACTCCTGCAGACTTTTCCGTAAAACGTCACGGCGGTTTTTCCGTTTTGTTTTTGCAATACCTGCGGCGCGTTTTGCCGTGCGCGTACTGAAAAAGGCTGCAAGGATTTTTCCTTACAGCCTTATTGTAAATCGGTTTTTACTTGTTGTGGTCGCCCGGCAGGCGACAATTCGTTTACCGGTTTTCGCAAAAGAACAAACTGCTGTGAAACGTGCTGCAATTACACTCGCGGCTCTGCGTAAAACACTGTTTTGGCTTTTCTGTTCCATTCAAATCGTCGTGAGCCCAAAGTCTTCCAGAATGCCGTTGACCTCCCAGACGTCCCGTTTGTTGGCGGAAATGCAATAGGAAATGACAAGATCTGTCAGCTTGCTGTGGGACAGGACGAACCCCGCCGCGTTCAGCAGCTTATCGGTTTCTTCCGGGGAAAGTTTCAGGCCCAGGGCCAGCCGGACTGCGGTGTATTTTTTCGGCTGGTAGTCCATATTGCCCAGGATTTTGGAAAACAGTTTCCGGTCCAGGCAGGCGCGGTTATAAACTTCCGGCGGGTCCATGTGTTTTTCCCGCATAAAGCGGATCAGCAGCTGTGTAAAGGTTTCTTCTGTAGAGAAGTCTTCCTTGCGCAGCGGTTTAAGGGTATCGAGGTCAGCTTCCTGCTGGCGTATTTTGGATTTAAGGGAAAAGAAAGATTTGCTTTCATGAGGCGCAGAAGGGGCCATCTGGAATCTGGTTTCAGATTTTGCGTGTCCTGCGATTTCTTCTGCAACGCTAACACTGGGGGCGCTGTCTTCTGCTTCAAAATGGTAGTGTTCGCGGATGTATTCTGCTACGCGCCGGAACGAAGCCTCATCGGGAAACCGGGAATAATCCGTGCGCTGCCGGACGTTTGGCACATAATCGCGTCCGCGAAGGTACAGCACGATATAGATTTCCATGTCTGCCTTTGTTTCGTTTAAAAAACGCCGGCAGGTATCGTAGGCAATCTGCAGGGCGTCGTTATAGGGATAGCCGTAAGCGCCGGCAGAGATTACAGGGAAGGCTACGGTCCTGCAGTGATTCCGTTGCGCCAGTTCCAGCGAACGCAGGTAGCAGGAGGTCAGCAGCGTTTTTTCGTGAAAGGTGCCGCCCCGCCACACGGGTCCCACTGTATGGATGATATATTTGGCGGGCAGGTTGAAACCGGGGGAAAGTTTCGCCCCGCCGGTAGGACAGCCGCCCAGGGTTTTGCAGAATGCGTGGAGTTCGGGACCTGCCGCTGCATGGATGGCGCCGTCCACCCCGCCGCCGCCCCGCAGTTCGTTGTTGGCTGCGTTGACGATGGCATCTACTTGTAATTTGGTAATGTCGCCGCGGATAAATGTTACAGACATGATTTTACTCCTCAGGTTACAAACAGCCCTTGCTTTACATAGCAAAAGCAAAGGCTGTAAAATTTTTGCCTTGGCAAAGACGGGTCTGTGTATCTGATAAAAAAACTAATTCTACGCAGCCGGTTTCAGTTCCTGAACTGCCGGTTTTGTTTCCCGTTTTACGGAAGATTCGCTGACCGGGAAGGTGAAATAGGTATCCGGATAGGGCTCGTCTTTCAGCGTGAAATGCCACAATTCTTCTACCAGCGGCTTAAAGCCGTGGGCCAGCATGGCTTCCCGCAGGATCATGCGGTTTTTATACTGCTTTTTCATTTTCTTTCCTCCCTGTCATGTTGTGGAATGATTTATCTCTTATACAAAAATTCCGTAATCAGGCCTGCTACATAGCCTACGCAGATGCCGCCCAGGATATCGCTGGGATAATGCACGCCCAGGTAGAGGCGGGAGAACGCGACCAACGCCGCAATCAAAAATGCGGGAATGCTGTACCTCTTCGGCAAAATACGGCTGATGATAAACGCCACGGCAAAGGCCAGGGTGGTGTGTCCCGAGGGGAACGAAAAGTTTTTGGGCGGTTTGATGGCGGGTACAAGCGAAGGAACATCCAGAAAGGGGCGGGGCCGCATGACCAGTTTTTTCAGATAATCCTTCATGAAATCTCCCAGCAGGCCGCTGACGATGCAGGCAGAGGCAATAGGGAAGATTCTTCGTTTTTCCCACAGAAGCATGAGCACTACATACAGGCCCATGACAATGACGCCGTAATCGGCGACGGCTTTAAAAAACGGCGTCAGGGACGGGGAACGCAGGTTGTCCTGTATAAAAAGCAAAATGGCCCCATCGATCTGGAGCACGGCATTGGGAATCGCGACAGGCATGGCTAACACTTCCTTTAAAAGTTTTACAGAAAATAATCACGTTAAGGAGACGCCGGCAAAACGGGCTTGCGGCACCGGAACGCGCACAGACGAATGAAGCAACGCTTCTTTACTTATTATACTATATCTGTAAAACTAACGCAAAGAAGGGAAGAAGATACAATAACACGGACCATGTTACCGTTTTCTGAAATCGTTTCCGAGTACCGCTTCCTGAAAAACGCTTTTGTATAAACCTTTGTATAAATTAATGTAAGAATTCAATTTTTATGCTACAATGTAATTGCAGAATAACTTGTCTCTTTTTACTGCTGCAGACAGGAAAAGGCATGGGCAAAACACCGGCGACGGGTTTGCGGAATCTGTTCCTGCCTGCATACAAAACGTTGCATTTACGATGGGAGGTTGAGATCATGAAACGGCTGCGCACATTCATTACCACGCTTTTACTGTTACTGCTTCTCATGGCACCGGCTGCCGTCCGGGCCGGGCTGCCTCAGGACGGCGTCTATGAGAAACGAGACGCAAGCGGCAGGGTGGTAGCCAAAATGTACGTGCTTTCACTGGAAGGCAGGGGCGCCGCAGGGCCCGGACAGCTCTCCATGGAAAGTTCGGCCGGTGCGCCGTATATTGCGCTGGAAGCCTATGACGGTAACGGCCATGTTACGGAAGCGCTGGCTACCTCCTATATCTGGAAAACCGATACGGCCGGCGCAGGGGAAACGGGTATCCGCCTGACCGGTGAGAACCTGCGCAATTCCATGGAACCGTTTAAAAAATTTACACCGGAACGGTTCAGTACGTCCTTTGGGGAACAGGTGGGATTCAGTTTCCGGGACGAGGGGGAAGCCGAAGCCGTAAACTGCAGTCCTGCGCTGAACGGGATCTATGTACGCTATTCTGATGTAACCGGCTGGTACCCGCTGGCCATGTTCCTGTATGCGTATGAACATTCCTATAATATGAAGAGTTTTTATGACAAAGCAGTGCCGTCCAATACCTACACGCTGGGTGAATATGAACAAAAACCGTACTTTGGCGATTATTACTGCCTGAATGTTTCCAATCCGGCTAAGCAGGACATGTGGGAAGTAATGGCGGAAAAACGGTTCCATATTGTGATGGAATGCCATCAGCATGATTTTACCTTCCCCTTTGTGAAGAATGACTACCATGGCGACCCGTCCTGGGTGGGGATTACATGGGGAACCTTTACCGGATCGGCGATGACAAGCACCAACGCGTTATACCTGCACCGCTATATCACGCTGAATGCGCCGGAGATGCTGGACGACCCCAACACCTATATCCGCATGACGGATTTTTACAGCGGGGAAGGACCTGATGCGGTTACGACTAACGCCATGGCGGTATTGGTGCCGGAAGGCAACGACACCATGCGTCTGGGACACGCGAACATTTCGGACAGAGGAACCATCCAGTTCTTTAAGGAAATGGGCCGTGCCGAAATCAAAGGCGAAGGCGTGCGGATCCGCGAACAGCCCAACACCAATTGCGCGATTCTGGGTGAAAAGGATACGGGGTATCCGTTGACGGTACTGGGATTCGTAAAGGAGCCCGGGGAACAGTACGGGAATTATAAATGGGCCAAGGTGCGACTGGACGACGGAACGGTCGGTTATGTGAGCGGTCAGTTCATCCGGGGGATCGATACGCCCTTTGACTGAGAAAGAAATGCGGCAAACGTAACTCCGTATGCCTGCAGGATTATTTTACGGTTGTACTGAAGAGACAGGCGTGAAAACAGTTTAGAATCTTAAAACCTTATAAAGAAAAAGGGACTGGCAGGACGAATCCTGCACAGTCCCTTTTTTAGAGAGGGGTGTCATATGTCTACTCAGGGAGGTGTCTGTTAATTTTTTTGGTGTGTCTGCATACCGGGCCGGTTAACATTCCGTAACCGCGCATGGGTTAATCTGCATACACATATTCCACGTTGTCTGCTGTATGGTGGCTGTTGTTGGCAATAACCGCACCGATGATGCCGCCTATGATCAGTGCGCCCAGCCAGTCGCCGCTGTGCATGCTGCGATGGTCGTCATTATGGCGCGGCGGGGGCGGCGCAGGGTGGTGCTGCTGCACTACAACCGGTCCGCCGTGGTGGATGGTACCGCCCTTATGCATGACCGGTTTAGCCTGACGGTGCTGCCCGTTTTTGTGGATAATCGGTCCGCCGTGGTGGATGGTGCCGCCTTTGTGCATGACCGGTTTAGCCTGACGGTGCTGCCCGTTTTTGTGGATAACCGGCCCGCCGTGGTGGATGGTGCCGCCTTTGTGCATGACCGGTTTAGCCTGACGATGCTGGCTGCTTTTATGGATGGAAGGGCCCTGATGTCTGGAGCTGTCCTTATGCACTGCCGGTTTGGCATGATTGCCATTGTCTTTGTGCATGACCGGTTTGGCCTGACGGTGCTGGCTGCTTTTATGGATGGAAGGGCCCTGATGTCTGGAGCTGTCCTTATGTACTGCCGGTTTGGCATGATTGCCGCCGCTTTTCTGTACTGCCGGGCGGATCTGCTGGGATTGTGACGGACCTTTTCCCCCTCCGCGGGGCGCGGCTGCCGCTGCTTCCGAAACGCCCATCACAAAAGAGGTGCTCAGGAAACTTGTCATCAAGGCTACCGCCAATACTTTCTGTAATCGTTGCTTCATTGTCATGTCAATCCCCCATTTCTGCCTATGATATCCAGGTCGCGAATCGTTCTGTCCGGATTTTGTGTTGCCCGACAGCTTTTTGTTATCTGTATCATACCAGCAGGTTGGGGCGAAAGCATGACAAAAGTTAGACTTTTTTATGGCAAAAAATTTTGAAGGAAGATTTCTGCGCCCCGTAAGTAAAAACAGCCTTTCCAATTCCGGAAGGGCTGTTTATGCAGATACATGATTTCCCCGGCGTATCTTCTTTCGTACATATCGCAGCCGGAAGAATAAAATCAGCGCAGATGCTACCAGGCCGATGTCCAGACTCTGCCAGTAGGAGTAAGGGCCGTGTCCCAGTTTGTAATCAAGAAAAAGACCCAGCGGCATGCAGATGACCCAGTAGGCGATCAGGCCGGAGTAAAACGGGGCGTTCACATCTTTATACCCTCGCAGGATGCCCTGAATGGGTGCGGCTACGGCATCGCACATAATGAAGAAACAGCCGTAAACGAGAAACCGGACGCAGACTTCCAGAACTTCCGGCTCGGTCACGTACAGGGATGCAATCGGATACCGCAGCAGGTAACAGAGGAAGGGCAGGATCAGGGCACAGCTCCAGTTGAAGGCCAGTCCCACGTTTTCATACTGTTCCGCCGTAATCCACCGGCGGGCGCCGGCTTCGATGCCGATGAGGATGGTCATGCTCATGGAAACGCTGAGAGGGATCATATAGATCAGGCCGGCAAAATTCATAGAGGCTTCGCTGGCCGCAATGGCAACGGTGCCGAAACGTGTAAGCAGAAAGGCAACAACGCCGAAGATGCTGGTTTCCATAAAAATGGAAAGGCCGATGGGGATGCCGATTCGCAGGTATTCTTCCAGCAGAGCGCGACTGAGGAAGGGCTCCGGGCGCAATATGGCGGATTTGGTTTCGCCGGAGGGGTCCTTTGTTGCGGCGCTGTATCCAATCGTTTTTTCTCCGGTGCCGGGGCGCACCGGGAAAATCTGAATGTCCCGGTACTGGGGATGTCTGCGGATAATGAAGGCGAACAGGCCAAAAATCAGCCAGCAGGTCAGGCCGGTGCCGATGCCGGCGCCAATGCCGCCCAGCGCGGGCAGTCCCAGTTTGCCGAAGATTAAAATGTAATTCAGCGCTGCATTGACAGGCAGCGCGGTCAGATAGACCTGCATGGTAAGGCGGGTTCCGCCCAGGGTGTCGATGAAGGAGCGCAGTACGATGCCCATGAAAAAGGGGATGATACCGATCCCGATACCGGCCAGATAATAAAAAGCGACGTGGGCTACCTGCGGTTCCAGCTGAAACTGTTGAAGCAGCGGCTGGAGCAGAAATGCGCCGGCCATAAAGCAGAGACAGGAAAACAGCAGGGACAGGCATAATCCGTGACGGATGACGCGACCTGTTTCGTTGCGTTTCCTTGCGCCTAACAGGTGGGCGGTGAGCGGTGTGGAAGCAATCAGGATGCCGTTGATGGTCGTAAAGACGGGCATCCAGAGACTGCTGCCGATGGAAGCGCCGGCCAGTTGTTCCGCACCCGCGTGCCCGCTCATAACCGTATCAAAAAAATTCATGCCCATGATTGCGGTCTGAGTGATGAGGATGGGCAGCATGATGCTGAAAAAGTGGCGGAATTTATCCCGGCCGTCTGCGCCGAAAAGTTTTTGCGTGTAAGACATAGTGTGTTCCTGTTTGCGAAAAACGTTTTGCATAAAAACTTCTATATCAATGGTTTTCAAAAGACTGCGAGGCAGAAACGATTTGCAAAAGCAATGAAGCAAACGTTCTGCATCAAATTGTCTTATGCATTGTAATATGATTTACAATGAAATGCAATTCTTTTACGTTTTTTGCCGCTCGACCGGGAAAGAAAATGTTGCAGGGATGAAAAATTATTGCAGATGTGATATAATACCCCGGTACAGAAAAGTTTGGGAAGCGCTTCCATAACACGCAGGAGGATCGTCATGATTGATGTAAAAAAACTGGAATACGAATTCAAAAAATATATGGATATCTATAAAGCGGATCCGGAACTGGGCCATCTGATGCAGCAGATGACGTTCCAGGAACTGTTCAATGAAAAATTCATGAAAGAGAACAGCAAGTTCACGTCTATGGATGACATGCTGTTCAAAAGCGATTTCGGCCTGACAAATCCGCTGGAGATCGAAAAGGTGAATCAGGACAAGTGGAACGCATTCATTGCGAAGAACACCGAGTGCGAAACCTGGCACCAGTTTGGCAAACTGGCCATGATCGAATGGATGAAGACCGTGATCGACCTGTGGGCCCAGGGAAAAGAAAAGCGCGCGAAAGACGCAAAAAACGCGAAAAAGGCTGAGAAGAAAGCGCAAAAAGAAACGAAATAAGGAGTTTTTTTATTACCGGCTGCAATCGAATTGCAGTGACGGACGGTATGATATTAATCAAAAAGAAATCCTTTCCGGTTTGCTGTGAAAAACGGCAGGCGGAAAGGATTTTTCATTTTGAAAAACAACTTGCGATATCACTTAATTCATAGTAAAATATAGGCATATAACAAAGTAAGAATACAATGATATTGCGTGAAGGGTTAAAATTTCCCATTTCTTAATGGAACCGTTGCAGTTTTAAGGAAACATGTTGCATCAGTGTTCCTGAAAGTTTCCGAAAGAGGTGATTTCAATATGCGGATTTCGACAAAGGGGCGGTACGCCACGCGGCTGATGCTGGATCTGGCTGTACATTACGAATGCGGATATATTCCGCTGAAGGCAGTGTCACAGCGGCAGAATATTTCGGATAAGTATCTGGAGCAGATCATCACCCAGCTGAGCCGGGCGGGTTTGGTACGCAGCGCCCGGGGTGCCCAGGGCGGGTATAAGCTGACAAAATCCCCGGAAGAATATACCGTGGGGGACATTCTCCGTACCACGGAGGGAAGCCTGTCTCCCGTTACCTGTCTCGAAGCGGGCGGCGGTGAATGTGAAATGGCCAGGACCTGTGTCACGGTTGAAGTCTGGCAGCAGATCGAGGATGCGGTAAACAACGTGGTAGACCACATTACACTGGCGGATCTGGTGAAACGGTACTATGAAAAAACCGGCGGGGATTATGTGATTTAAGGAAAACATTTGTAATGATCAACGGGTTGCGATACTTCAGGAAAGCAGCCTGGGATATTTTGAATAGTAATGAAAGAAGGATGCGTTATGATTACAAGAGAAGAAGCATGGAATTTACTGACTGAATTTAATAAAGACCCGTTCCACCTGCGCCATGCGCTGACGGTGGAAGGAGCCATGCGGCATTTTGCCCGGACCCTGGGCTATGCGGAGGAAGAAGACTTCTGGGGCCTGGTTGGCTTGCTCCACGATCTGGACTTTGAACAGTATCCGGATCAGCACTGCACCAAGTCGCAGGAGATCATGCGGGAACGGGGACTGGACGAACGGCTGATCCACGCCACGGCCAGCCACGGATACGGGATCACGGTAGACGTCAAACCGGAACACGAGATGGAAAAAGTGCTGTTTGCCTGCGACGAACTGACGGGGCTCATCGGCGCCTGCGCCCTGGTGCGTCCGTCCAAAAGCGTGCAGGATATGGAAATGAAATCCGTGAAGAAGAAATTCAAAGATCACAGGTTTGCGGCAGGCTGCCACCGGGAAGTCATCCAGCAGGGCGCGGACATGCTGGGCTGGACACTGGAAGACCTGATTACGAAAACCATTGAAGCCATGCGCGTGGATGAAGCGAAGATTAATGCAGAGTGCGCTGCATTTGAAAAATAATTAGTGTAAAAGGTTTAACATGAAGCAGAAAGTTTTAATGGCCATGAGCGGCGGCGTGGACAGCAGTACGGCGGCGCTGCTGCTGCAGGAAGCGGGCTATGATGTGGTGGGCGTCACCCTGAAGATGTTCGAAAACAAAGACGTCGGGCTGGCAGGGGAAGCAGACAGCAGTCTCGCCAATGTACGGGACGCGAAACAGGTAGCAGATAAAATGGGATTTCCCCATTACGTGTTTGATTTTTGTCCGTATTTCCGCCGGTTTGTCATCGATCACTTCATTGCGGAGTATGAAAGCGGGCGGACGCCGAACCCCTGCGTGGACTGCAACAAGAACGTGAAACTGGGGCAGCTGTTCCCGAAAGCGGAAGAACTGGGCTGCGACTACATCGCCACGGGCCACTACGCCAATGTAAAATATGATGAAAAGACCGGACGCTGGCTGCTGCTGCGGGGGGATGACCGGCAGAAGGACCAGAGTTATATGCTGTACACCCTGACGCAAAACCAGCTGGCCCACATCCTGTTCCCGCTGGGCCATCTGAAGAAAACTGCAATCCGGGAAAAGGCAGAGACGGAAGGACTGGCCAGCGCCCAAAGACCGGACAGCCAGGATATCTGTTTTGTGCCGGACGGGGACTATGCCCGGGTGATACAGACTATTACAAAGCGTGAGCCGGAACCGGGGAAGTTTATCCATCTGGACGGCACGGTGCTGGGAACCCATAAGGGGCAGCTGCATTACACCATCGGGCAGCGGAAGGGACTGGGCATCGCCTATTCGTATCCGCTGTATGTGATTCGGAAAGATGTGGAAAAAAATATTGTGTATCTGGGACCGCAGGAGGCGCTGTTTTCAGACACATTGATTGCGGAACACTGCAACCTGATTTCGATTCCGGAACTGAAAGGACCGGTGCGGGTAACCGCCAAACCCCGTTACCGGGCCAAAGATGTGCCGGCGGTCATTGAACCGCTGGAAGGCGGAATGATCAAAGTGACGTTCGATGAACCCCAGCGGGCCTTGACGCCGGGTCAGGCCGTGGTGTTCTATCAGAATGACGTGGTGGTCGGCGGCGGTACGATACGCTGATCGGACAGACAGAAACAAACTTCAGTATATTTAATCTGGCTGCAGGTTGAAAACAAATTGAAATTGTTGCCTGACGTATTCGTGAGAAGACGTACAGTGGCAAGGGGAATATGATGGAAAGAAAAATTGTTTCAAGGAAAATGATGCGGCTGCTGGCAGCAGCTCTGTGGGCTTTCGGACTGATCCTGTACCCGCTGCGCGGTGAGACGGCACCGCCGATACATCCGATGCCGTCCGCACCGGAAAACGCGGCGGACAGGGTATGGACCAAAGTAAAAAACGAAACTCCTTCCAGGGAAAAAATGCCGAAAGCAGAGGCCGGGCAGAACGAAGCAACTGTACCGGAGCAGGACGGGAAAAAGGAACCGTTGCCCGATACGCCTGCCGCAGCTGTGAAGGTGCCTGCCGGAACCTTGGGGTATACGGAAGCCGAGATCCGCGAGCAGATGATCCGGAAACATACACCGTCCCGGCCGGATTTCCGCCTGGTGTCCGGCGCGTTTGTGGGTTCCGGCTACCGGCCAGGAACCATGGATGTTAAGATCCCTGTCTTATTCTTTCCTCCCAATGAAATAAAAGACGTATCGGAAACATTTTTGGAAAATCCCGACGGGACGTTTGGGACGAAAGCCCCGGAGGGTAATGGAAACGGGCCCCTTTCTTACGGAGCGGAAGCGCAAAAGCAACTGGCTGCGCAGGCGGGCAGTCTAAAACCATCTAAACAGCTCAAATCTGCGCAGCCCGAAAAGCAGGCAGGCGCTGCAGCTGCCAGACAGAAATATAAAACCATTACGGTACAGGTACCCGTACCGGCGCCTTCTCCTTTCCGCCCGTTAGCAGCCGGGGATTTCCGCTGGTATACTAACAGCAAAGGGCATTACGTGGTGGCGCTGCCGGTCTCCATGCCGTATGATCCGCTGCAGAAGCTTCCGGCCCTGGGCCCGGCGCTTCTCCGCAATGCTTCACAGAAAGAATTTATGGCAGTGACCACAGACGATCCGGAAGATACGTATTACTATAAAAATCAGGATACCTTCCCGGATTACGGAAAAACCGTGCCTTTGTTTACGGAAACCAGGAAAAACATCCAGGGGGATGATGTAAATATAAAGTATATCCGCCGTTATATTGGCGGAGACTACTGCCTGATTGTGGACAGCAGCGGAAAACGCGGGAATAAAACATATCGCACTGCCGTGGTCTTTCCGGAAAGCAAGCAGTACGAATATCTGCCGAAGGCGCTGTATATGATAGAAACGCTGAAGGGGATTTGAAATCTCACACATCATGCCATGATCGGAAAAATGGAAAACCTGTCCCCGTCATACTGACAGGCTATAGCACAAATTGAAACAAAAAAGCGCGGGCAAACCCTTTCGGGTTTACACCGCGCTGTCTTTTTAACAGCCCCGTTCGTTCCTGGGCCGGTGTTTCCTTACCGTAACTTTTTCAACGCTGCCGCATTTTTCACGAGGATGACACCGGCGGCTTTCATTTTTTCCAGAGCGGCTTCCGTTGTATCCGGCGCGATGCCCCGGCAGGCGGCTTCATTTAAAATCACGGTGAAGCCTGCGTCTTTTAACTGAAGGACCGTGTTCAGCACACAGTAATCTGTGGCCAGCCCGCCGCAAATGACGGTAGTGATGCCGTGCTGGCGCAAAAACTCGATGACGCCGGTGCTGTACTTGTTGGCCAGGTCATGGTAGCAGGCGCCATAGGGATGTTTGTCAGGCTCGATGCCTTTCAGACTCTGGAATGCATAGGAAGCCGGATTTAATCCGTCGATAAAATCAAAGCCGGGGGTGCCGACGATCGCATGCTTTGTCCAGTACAGATCCAGATCGGGCTGGCCTTCAATGGGCGTAAGGCAGGGATGCTCCGGCGTGGCGATCCATTTCGCATACGGGGAGTGGGCGTCCCGGGACGCGACACGCAGCGCGGCAAATTTTGCCTGGGCGTTTAATTCCGGAACGATTTTATCACCCTCTGCCACAGGTAATTCATCGGGGCAAAGCGGGGTGAAAGTCTTCTGGGCATCGATATCAAACGAGGCAATAAACGGCTTGGGGGGCAAACGAAAAGCGAACATGTGACGACCTCCTTTAATAAAAATTACGAACTGTTCGCAATAAAACTCTTGACAAACGAACTGTTTAGTTATATTATAATTATAACAAACGAACGTTTTAAAGAGGTGAACAAACATGAAAAAATTTTTACTTGCGTTTGTATTAGGTGCCATGCTGAGCGGCGGTTTTACATATATGACGGTTTCTGCTTCGCCCGAAATTTATGAGAAGCAGGTCATTACGGTCCACACCGGAGACACCCTGTGGGACATTGCGGCGGAGTGGAGCGGCAAAGAAGAAGATATCCGTGAAGTGATCATGCGGATCCAGAAAGAAAACAAACTGACAGGCAGCGATCTCGCGGTTGGTCAGCAGCTGGTAATCCCGGTACGCAAAACCGTGGCAGATGTGATCGCCGAACAAAACCGGTTAAATGCCAGAAAGGTACAACTGGCTGCACAGTAAAAGCAAAATGTGCAGGTCAGGAAAAGATTGGGCAAACGTGCCAGTTTTGTGAATTCGTTTCCTGACAGTGCAATTTTACAGGGTTTCCCAATAATTTCCCGGAACGACAAGGTCGTGACCGGGAATTTTTTTCTGGTCGAACAGGGAAAGAACATCTGTTGCCCGTAACGGTTCCGGCTTTTCAATCTGCCCCAGCAGCCAGGCGATGAATCCGATCAGCGGTTCCGGTCCCGTAAGCTGTCGGCGGAGGAACCCCATGTCGGCTGCCTTGTCCCGTTTTGCCAGCCGGACGCCGTCTTCGGTGACCAGCATGGGCAGATGCAGAAACTCCGGCGTATCAAATCCCAGAATGCGGAACAAATACATCTGCGGGGCGGAAGAACTTAACAGATCGCTGCCCCGTACCACCTGGGTGACGCCCATCAGCCCGTCGTCTATGGTAACGGCCAGCTGGTAGGCGAAGACCCCGTCGCTGCGGCGGATAATGATGTCGCCCCAGTCCCGGGCCAGGTTAAATGACTGGGGACCGTAGTTCCCGTCACAGAAAGAAATCTCTTCCTCTGGCAAAATCAACCGCGCGGCCGGCCTGCGCGTCTTCGCTTTCTCCTGCACTTCTTCCGGGGTGAGATGACGGCAGGTGCCGGCGTACACCACGCGGCCGTCGGAGGCATGGGGCGCGTCTGCCACATGCAGCTGGGCCCGGCTGCAGAAGCATGGATACACAAGCTGCCGGTCCGTCAGTTGTTGGAAGAACTTTTCATACACCGGTGTACGTTCGCTCTGGTAAGGAATCTCGCTGTTATCCCATGTGATACCCAGCCACTCCAGATCGGATAAAATCTGATCGGCGTTGGCCCGGGGGCAGCGAACCGGATCCAGGTCCTCGATGCGAAGCAGAAAATCTCCGCCCCGGCTTTTGGCACAGAGCCAGGCAGCCAGTGCGGTATACACATTGCCCAGGTGCATCCGTCCGCTGGGGGACGGCGCAAAACGGCCTGCAGGTGTCAGGTCAGAAACAGATTTTGCTTTCATATACAATGATTTCCTTATTTTTATTGTAAATACTTCAAACGGTTACGCCCGACCGTATTTCCTTACTGTTTGGGCAGGAGGGTAAAATCTGCTCTTTACTTCAGGGAGGATGAAGATTTGGTAACGGAGCGTTTGCTGTATCTGCTAATTGTTCATAAAGATTTCATCTTTTATTATAGCATAAGAGATATAATATAAAATACAGAAACAAAAATATCGGAACAGATTTCGTATTTTCATTATAAACCGTAGGGAGAAGGAATTTACCCGGAAAATCCGGGAGAAAGGAAAAATCCGGTCAGCTGTTTGGATGACCGGATTGTACGGAATATTATGGCAGAAGATGAAGTAAAACAGGAGAACGGGGAAAACGCGAAGGCTTCTGATGAGGTGAAGGAAAGCGCTGAAGAAACAGCAAAGGCGGAAGAAACACTGAAAGCGGAAGAGGCAGGACAGGAAACTGTGGCAGAACAAACCGAAGATACAAAAGCGGATGATGCCGCTGAGACAAAAGAAGAAAAATCGGAACTGGAACCGCTGGAAGATATTGATACGGAGTGGGAGGCGGAAAAGCTGTGCCGCTGGGGCGCGGCCCGTGCCAGCGTGCTGGTAGTGGCTCCTGTTTTCGGGACCATGGCGCTGATCGCCAATGAGGTGTATATGATCACCCGCCTGGCCGATCTGCGGGGCGTGAAAATTTCCGAAGGAACAGCGCTGGGACTGTTAGGCTCATTAGGCGCGACCTTTATCGGACAGTCGGTGTTCACCCTGCTGCCGATTCCGGCAATCCAGATCCCGCTGGCCGTGTCTATCACCTACGGTGTGGGCAAGGCGGCCAATGCCTGGCTGAAGGCCGGACGTCCGGAGGATGTGGCCAGTTTCCGGGAAGTATTTGAAAAAGCCCGGAAGGAAGGGGCAGAGAATGCGGATACGTTCAGTAACATGGACTGCAAGGACGAACCCCTGGGTGACGAAAGCAAGAAGTTCGACCTGAAAGCCCTGAAAGAAAAAATGAAGAACGTTTCGGGAGAAGACGTGTTTGCCGGGGTAAAGACCACGGCGGACAAGGCCGAATCTACCATTTCCCAGAAGATCAAAGATTTTAATGACCGCATCGTGAACCCGCTGAAGAGCAAAAGCGACCGCTGGATTTCCGCCCAGAACTGGCAGCAGCTGTCCCGGGGCGAATTGGTGATTCCCTACAGCGAAATCAAGATGTATATGACCAAAGCGCTGGCCGGCAGCGATTTTGCCCTGCTGGATATCGGATACCAGGCGCCGGATTATCTGCGGATGAACCTGCAGCATAATACCTACGGCACGCTGGAACTGAAACTTTCCGTGCTGGACTTTTTCGTGGAGCAGGAAGAAGCGGTTTCCCATATTAAGGTGGAAGGCTTCGACATCTTCAATAATGATTTTGCTTCCCTGGTCGTCAATACGGTGGGAGACAAGCTGATTGTGGCCATCGTTGACCTGATCTTTGACAGGGTAACCATTGAAAATAAAGATGTGGAAGTGACCTATGAAAACGGCGTGATCGGTCTTGACTTTACCAAGACCCTGCAGGACAGCAAGATCGGCAAGACACGTTTCCTGAAAAAATCTGTACTGGACGTGGTGCATCTGACGAACCTCAGCGTGATGGAAGAAGGGCTCAAAGTAAAAGCCAGCGTCAAACTGTGAGAGTTCCTTCCCGGGACATGTCGATGTGAAGGCGGGTAAATGTGCCGGCGCCTTTTTACAAAAATAGCAAAATTGTGCTGAAGCCATTCCGTCATTTGCCTGGCTTCAGCATTTTTTTCAGATGCGTACCCGTCCGGCAGTTTTGCCAAAATGTTACTTTTGGTGTAAAATATAATGGTACACTGCATACGTGTTTGCATTTTTTGCTTCACATGATTTTATATACATTTTACATACATTAAAAAGCCGGAAATGTAGCAACGGTTTCCGGCAGGAGGATTTTGTGGCATTAACGTACCGGAGAAAAACGTCGGCGATGGTAGAAGGAGCGATTTGCGCAGCCATTGCCATCGTGTTTAATTTATTGTTTGCGTATGTTCCCTTTATGGGAATCATCCTGAACCTGATCATGCCGTTGCCCCTGGTGGTCTGCGGCATGCGGAACGGGATGCGCTGGAGTATTATGGCCGGCGTAGTTTCCACTGTACTGGTAGCGATGACGGTGAACCCGGTCCATGCGCTGTTTTATATCGGCGTGTACGGTGTCATGGGCATCGTGCTGGGTGAATGCATGCACCGGCACCTGCCGGCGAAAAAGCTGCTGCTGTATGCGTCCCTCGGGGCGCTGGCCAGCATCGGCATCAACATGCTGCTGGCCCTGTATGTCATGGGCATCCATCCGGTGGATATGATGTTCCAGTCGCTGGATAACGCGATTCCCCAGATGGCATCGTCCTTCAATACCCGCGGTATGACGCCGGAACAGTCGGCTGCCTTTACCGCCCAGATGACAGAGATGGTCTCCATGATCAAAATCATCCTGCCGGGGGCCATGTTGCTGATGGCGCCCATCTTAGTGATGATCAATTACTGGGCGGCCCGCAAAATCCTGGCAAGGACCGGGGAAACCTTCCCGGAATTTCCCCCGGTGGACGAATGGTCCTTTCCCCCGGTTGTGGCGCTTGTCTATGTGGCGGCCCTTTTTGGTATCCAGTTTTTTATCAATGACCGGGCCCATATCGGTTATTCTCTCTGCGCCAACGTGTGGGCCATCTGCAGCATGCTGCTGATGGTACAGGGACTGGTGTTTATCTACTGGTATCTTAAAACCCATAAAAAACCGCTGTGGTGGATGCGCGTCATTATCCCCGTTTCCATGTTTATTTCCCTGTTCGGGCTGATTGTTACCTATATCGGCGGGTATGATATTTTATTTGACGCCCGTAAGCTCCGGGCCGGAAAGAATGCGGCGGAACGGGAGCAGAAAAAGAAGTGAGGAACACGGACCGGTGTATGCGTGCAGGTGTACCGGCCAATGCGCCGGCTGTTCCGTAAGAATGAAAGCAAGTAAGTTGAGGTGATACGAATGTTTGGAAGCAGGAGCCAGTTTTCCAATTGGAAAGAAGTTTGTGTTTACGTGCTGCTCATTGCCCTGCTGATCGCCGGAATCTGTATGCTGCAGCCCCTTTTCATTCCGGTTGGTGTGCTGCTGCTCATAGTGGTGGTTTGGTTTGCCCGCCGGGCTTATACCAAAAAGAAACAGATGCTGTCCGACTATCTGGACGACGTGATCCGCAACATTGAGCGTTCGGTACATTATTCCACCAAAAACCTGGATGTGGGGATCGCGGTGTTTTCCAGTGACGGGAGGCTGCAGTGGAAGAATGAAAAATTCCAGGAATGGACCGGTCTGAAGACGCTGGAGAAGAAGAAACCGGAAGAAGTGCTGCCCCTGCCGGAAAACGCGTTTGAAACCATGTGTGTGAAAGATGACAGCAAGGTCATCAAGATGCGGGGCCGGTATTATGAGATGCGCTATTTCAGCGTGCAGAACCAGGCTAAGAATACAGAAAGCAAAGAACCGGCGGCCAACACCCTGATGGTGTACCTGACAGATATTACCGAATGGGAAAAGCTGAAGCAGCGTTTTGCGGAAGAGCGTATGTGTCTGGCATATGTCCGCTTTGACAATTATGAAGATGTGATGAAGGGCCTCAGCGAAAGCGCCCGGTCCAACCTGAACGGCGAGATCGGCGAGATACTGAATAAATGGGTGGAATCCCTGCAGGGGTTTGTGGTGCGTGCCAACAAGGAAAACCTGGTGGTAGGCTTCAATTATAAAAACCTGCAGAAGGCCATGGAAGATAAATTTTCCATTCTGGATAAGGTGCGGGAAGTCCGTCAGGAAAATAAGCTGGCGCCTACCATCAGCATCGGTATTTCCAAGGATGGGGACACCCTGCAGGAGATTAGCATGCATGCTTCCAAGGCGCTGGATCTGGCGCTGGGCCGCGGAGGCGACCAGGTGGTTGTGGAATGTGACAAACAGATGAATTACTTTGGCGGTACCAATGCGGTCAGCGCCAAAAGTACCCGGGTCCGGGCCCGGATCGTGGCACATAATATACGGGAGCAGATGGAAGAAGCAGACAAAGTGTTTGTCATGGGCCATGCCAACGAAGATTACGATGCCATCGGCAGCGCCATCGGGGTGGCAAAGATGTCCCTGTCCCTGAGAAAACCGACATTTATTGTGGTCAGCAACCGGAGCACTTCGTTGCAGAAGCTGAAAAACTATGTGTTCAACAGCGAACTGGCCATTGCGGAAGAAGATAAGGTCTATGAAGGAATCTTCGTGCACGAAGAAGATATCCTGAAGGAGATTACGCCGAAGAGCCTGCTGATGCTGGTGGATCATCACAGGGCCGTGTTAAGCGCCAGCCAGAAGGTGCTGGAGGCGATTCCCACGAAGCGGATCATCATCGACCATCACCGGAGAGCCGAGGATATCATCAAAAATACGATCCTGAAATATATGGAGCCTTCCTCTTCATCCGCCAGTGAACTGGTGACGGAGCTGACAGGATACTTTAACGATAAATTGGAATTCACAAAAGGCGAAGCGACGGCCCTGTACAGCGGGCTGGTCGTGGATACCAAAAACTTTAACGTGCAGACCGGCGCCCGGACCTTTGAAGCGGCAGCCCTGCTGCGGACTTCCGGCGCGGATCCCATACTGGTCCGGCAGCTGTTTAAGGACGACCTGGATTCGTTCCGGGACCGGTACCGTATTATTGCGGAAGCAGAGACACCGCTGCCGCATCTGGCAATTTCCATCAATCGCGGTGTAGAGAATACAAGCGACACTTCAATCCTGGCTGCCCAGGCGGCCGATGCGCTGATCAACGTAACCGATGTATCCGTAGGCGTGGTGATTTCCGCCTGTACGGACGGCAACGTGAATGTCAGCGCCCGCAGTGACGGCAGCGTCAATGTACAGGTCATTATGGAAGAACTGGGCGGCGGCGGCCATCAGACTGTGGCCGGCGTGCAGCTGCAGAACGCCGATGCGGATGAAGTGAAGCGGCAGATTATTGAATTGACGAAAAAACAGCTTGACGAAGCAGCAGAGAAAGAGAAGGAGAAAGAGAAAAATGAAAGTAATCTTGTTGAGTGATGTAAAAAAACTGGGGAAAAAAGGCGATATTGTGGAAACGGCGGAAGGCTATGGCCGCAATTACCTGATCCCCCGCAAACTGGCAAAAGAAGCGACCGCGGTCAATATGAACCAGGCCATGCAGGATAAAAAGGTAGCAGAGCACAGGGCCGCCCAGCGCAAGGACGAAGCAGTGGTGCTGGCCGCGCAGGTGGAAAAGGTTACCGTGAAACTGAAACTGAAAGTTGGCGCAAACGGCAAACTGTTCGGCGCCATTACGTCCAAAGATGTGGCGGAAGCGTTGATCAAACAGACCGGGCTGGAGGTCGACCGCCGCAAGATCGAGCTGAATGAGACGGTAAAAACACCGGGTACCTATACGGCAGTGGCCAAACTGCATCCGGATATTTCCGCCAGATTCAATGTAATCGTGGAAGCTGACGCGGACTGATGTGACTGCGATCCGTTCAGTTTCCAATGCAGCAATGATTCCAAGGGACAGTGTCCGGTTAGATACATAGCAGAGGGTTAGAATGCAGGACAGGGTACCTCCGCAAAACATAGAAGCGGAACAATCCGTAATCGGGGCGATGCTCATTGACAAGAATGCGGTGAGCGTAGTAACGGAAAAGCTGATGCCGGAAGATTTCTACCGGCAGGCGCATCAGGTCATATACAGCGCCATGCTGACGCTTCATTCCAGGAATGAGCCGATTGACATGGTCACGCTGATCGATGAGCTGAAAAAAATGAATAAGCTGGATGACGTGGGCGGCGTTTCCTATGTCACCCTGCTGGCCAATGCGGTGCCTACGGCTGCCAATGCCAAATACCATGCCCAGATCGTGGAAGAAAAATCGCTCCTGCGGCAGCTGGTGGAAGGCGGTACGGCTATTGCAGCCATGGGCTACGACGGTTCGGAAGATGTACGGGACATCATGGACCAGGCGGAAAAAACCATCCTCCGTATTTCCAACCGGAAGGGGGGGACAGACTTTGCCCCCATCTCGGAAGTGCTGACCGATACGATCAACCATATCCAGACAGTGCTGGAAAGCAAGCAGTCCATTACCGGTGTGGCTACGGGGTTTGTGGATCTGGATAAACTGACTGCCGGTCTGCATCCTTCCGATTTCATTATCCTGGCCGCCCGCCCGTCCATGGGCAAAACGGCCCTGGCCCTGAATATTGCCCAGAATGTGGCGATCCGGGGATCCCGGGAAGGGGAACCGAAAAAACGGGTAGCTTTCTTCAGTCTGGAAATGAGCCGGGAACAGCTGGTGCAGCGTATGCTGTGCTCCGAAGCCGATGTGAATGCCCAGCGGCTTCGTGCGGGTGGAAATGACAGAGATACAGACAATGCGGATCTGTGGAACAAGCTGTGGGTCGCATCGGACCTGCTGGCCGGCGCCGAGATCTTTATTGATGACACACCGGGCATTACGATCATGGAGATGCGTTCCAAAGCGCGGCGACTGCAGGCGGATGGCGGACTGGACCTGATCGTCATTGATTACCTCCAGCTGATGCAAGGTTCTGTGGGGCGCAATACTTCGGATAACCGTCAGCAGGAAGTTTCGGAGATTTCCCGCGGGTTGAAAGCGCTGGCCCGTGAACTGAACGTGCCGGTTCTGGCTCTTTCCCAGTTAAGCCGGAGCGTGGAAGCGCGGCAGGTGAAAAAGCCCATGTTGTCTGACCTGCGTGAGTCCGGTTCTTTGGAACAGGATGCGGATATCGTCATGTTCCTGTACCGGGACGATTATTATAAAGGCGCGGACGAGGCCCCGACCCATGTTACGGAACTGATCGTTGCCAAGCACCGCAACGGTCCGGTGGGACGGGTCAACCTGTTCTTCCGGAATGAGTGCACAAAGTTCCTCAGCCTGTCAAAACGGGAAGAAGACGACAGAAGGTAATGTGGCGGCGTTATCTGCGCCATGCGGTGTGCCGGCGGCAAAAATGACCGTCATCATGCCGGACAGATAAAACAGTGATTGATGTAAGGCAATATAATTTTTTTTGCAGCTGCGGAAGCAGAAGGGAGAAAAACATGATTCCAAGGTACACACGTCCGGAAATGGAGAAGATCTGGAACGAGCGGAATGAATGGCAGACGATGCTGGATGTGGAGATCGCTGCCTGCGAAGCCAACGCGGAGCTGGGGCGCATTCCCAAAGAAGCGGTGGAGGTCATTAAGGCCAAAGCGGATTTTGATGTAGACCGCATCCATGAAATCGATAAGGAGATCAACCACGACATCATCGCGTTTCTGTCTGCCGTGGCGGAATATGTGGGTGACGAAGCCAAATACATCCACATGGGCCTCACCTCCACGGACGTGAAGGACACGGGTCTGAACGTGCAGGTGAAACAGGCTTCGGACGTGATCCTGAAGGATCTGGAAAAACTGGCGGAAGTACTGAAACGCCGCGCTGTGGAATTTAAACATGTACCTACCATCGGACGCACCCACGGCGTCCATGCGGAACCTACCACCTTCGGCCTGAAGCTGCTGCTGTGGTACAGCGAGACCCTGCGGAACATCGAGCGCATGAAACGGGCCGCGGAAAACATGTGCGTGGGCAAACTGTCCGGTGCGGTGGGGACTTATGCGGATATCGATCCCTACGTGGAAGAATATGTCTGCAAAAAACTGGGATTGAAAGTGGAAAGCGTAGCGACCCAGGTGGTGCAGCGGGATCATCACGCGGAATATATTGCAACCCTGGGCGTGATTGCCGGAACGTTGTCCCAGATGGCGCTGGAAGTCCGTCATTTACAGCGGACGGAAGTGCGGGAAGCGGAAGAATATTTCAGCCCGAAACAGAAAGGCTCCTCCGCCATGCCCCACAAACGGAACCCGGTGCGCAGCGAGCGGATCTGCGGCATGGCCCGGTTAGTGCAGGGCTATGTGCTGCCTGCGTTTGAAAATATCCCCCTGTGGCACGAGCGGGACATTTCCCATTCCTCTGTGGAACGGGTGATGCTGCCGGACGCTACCACGGCGCTGGATTATATTTTAAATGAAACCATCAACCTGATCGACCGGCTGTTGGTCTATCCGGAAAAAATGCTGGAAGACCTGAACATGACCGGCGGCCTGATCTACAGCCCCCGGGTTCTGCTGGCGCTGGTCAGCAAAGGCGCCTTCCGGGATACGGCGTACCGTTGGGTACAGCGCAACGCTATGAAACGCTGGCTGGAAGGGGAAGACTTCTACGAGAACCTTTGCAAGGACGAGGATGTGCGCAAGTACCTGACGCCGGAAGAAATCAAGGCCTGCTTCGATTACAAGCCTATGCTGGTGCATGTAGACAGAATTTTTGCAAGGTTCGGGCTGTAAGTTAGTATTGCTGGCAGTGTCAACTGATTCGTAAACCGGGTTCAGCAGTGTATAATTTCCTGTTGTGCCGATGGTGCGGAGCAGGGAAACCTGCGACAGATAAATTCGAAACGTGTTTTAATCTTTGAGGGGAGATGTAAACAGTATGTCATCCGTTGTTGTAATCGGTGCCCAGTGGGGCGATGAAGGAAAAGGAAAGATCGTAGATTATTTAGCGCAGAAAGCGGACGCGGTGGTACGTTACAGCGGCGGCTCCAACGCGGGGCATACCGTAGTGGTAAACGACGTGCCTTATAAACTGCGCCTGCTGCCGTCCGGCATTTTGTATCACGGGAAGATCTGCGTGCTGGGGAACGGCGTGGTGATCAACCCCGGCGTGGTGCTGCAGGAAATCAAAGAGATGCACGACAAGGGCGTGGACATCAGCCGCATCGCCATCAGCGACAGGGCCCACGTGGTGCTGCCTTACCATCAGAAGCTGGACGTGCTGCAGGAAGAGGCCCTGGGTGATAAAAAAATCGGCACGACCAAAGGCGGCATCGGTCCCTGCTACATGGACAAGGTGGCACGGGTGGGCATCCGCGTCTGCGACCTGATGGACAAAGACGTGTTTGCGGAAAAACTGAAAGCCAACCTGGCGGCGAAAAATGAGATCATCACCAAAATTTATGGAGCAGAGCCCTTTGATTACGAGACCGTGCTGAAAGAATATCTGGAATACGCGGAGGAACTGCGTCCGTATGTAACGGATACCGGCGTGATCCTGGACGAACTCTTTGCCAACGGTAAAAAAGTGTTATTCGAAGGGGCGCAAGCTACGTTCCTGGACATCGACCACGGCACCTATCCTTACGTGACCAGTTCCAATCCCACGGCGGGCAATGCCTGCGTAGGCAGCGGCATCGGTCCCCGCTTCATCGATCATGTGGTAGGCGTGGTGAAAGCCTATACCACCCGGGTCGGCGCCGGTCCGTTCGTAACGGAACTGCTGGATACGGATGGCCCCGGCAACCAGATCCGGGAGACCGGTCACGAATACGGCACCGTAACGGGACGGCCCCGCCGCTGCGGCTGGCTGGACGCGTTCATGCTCCGCTACTCCGTGCGTCTGAATAGTCTGGACGCCATTGCGGTGACCCGTCTGGACGTGCTGGACCAGATGAAAAAGATTAAAATGTGCGTAGGATACAAGATTGACGGCGTGGAGATCAAACAGATTCCCGCCAGCCTGAAAACCCTGGGCAAGGTGGAGCCGGTCTATGAAGAATTCAACGGCTGGATGTGCGATACTACAAAATGCCGTAAGTTTGAAGACCTGCCGGAAGGGGCAAAAAAATACCTGCGCCGCCTGTCGGAAGTGGCCGGCGTGGATCTGGGCATCGTATCCGTAGGACCCAACCGGGAACAGACTATTGTGCTGAAGGAATTGATTTAACGTCTGCGTCTGTGATACGAAACGCTGTATCGCCAAAAGTTGTATCGTAATCGTGAAAGCAAAGCTCCCCGACAGATTGTCGGGGAGTTTTTAAAAGGTGAGTGACTATGAATAAAATTGTATTAGCCTATAATTTTAAACCGGAACGTCTGCAGCAGCTGCGGCAGGTCTGCCTGATCTTAAAAGCAAACTGCAAAGCCGTGCCCCTGGAACAGTTTGACGACGCCGTGGGCTTTGTGGCCGGTGTGAAGGACTGCCCGCAAAAGGCGGTGAATCCGCCGGAAAACCAGGAAGACAAGCTGGCTGAAACGCTGGAGGAAGCGGCAAAGAAAGCAGGGGAAGACCCGGATGTTGTGAAAAAAGCAGCCATCCAGCTGATGATGGAGGCTTCGCAGAAAGAAATGGTTTTTCTGTGCGGCTTTGACATGAATGCGGTTAATAAATTTCTTGCCGCGATGAAGCGGAGCAAGTTAAAGGAAATTGAGCTGAAAGCCGCGCTTACCCCGACAAACCAACACTGGAGCGGACGGCACCTGTTGCAGGAAATTGCGGCAGAGCATGTGTATATGAAGCAGTACAGGAAGAGTATGCATAAGTAAAACTGATAAAACATAATAAAACGGATAAAATATAAAATAATTAAGATAAGTGCTTGACAAGGTGGAAAGAATTTGGTATCATAACTACGCTGAACTTTAAAAAATAACGTAAGTGTCTGAACGAAAGGATACGAACTAAAAAAGACTTCGGATAAGAAACATCGGTAGCGTGTGATTTCAGGAAGTGTTCCTGTTTTCACAGGGCTGGAGCGTTGAATGGGATTACGGTCTCTGTTCGCAAAGCGGAAGTGCTTTGCGGCAGAAGCGTAAACCCGTAAAATCAAACTCCTGAACCTATCAACAGGACAAGTGTACCTGTTTGGCTCTACGATGTTTTGGATCCGAAGTCTTTTTCGTTGCAGGGCCGGACTTTGAACCTTGAAATAATTCTTGCTAAAGTAAATTTCCCCAATCTTTCCATGAGATATATGACGTGCCGTTGATGTTCATGCTGATATCGCCAAGATAAAAGACCGCATTTCTTGCGTTTTTGTCTTGGCGCAGTTCAAGATATTTTTTTGTATTGGCAGCAAGTTTGGATTCCGGGGCGTTGTTACTTTTAATTTCAATGGCGAAGGTATGTTTCCAGTCCGCGATGGTATCCACTTCAAAGCCTCTGTCGTCGCGGAAAAAAGTCAGGTTTGCTTTTTTGCCCTGGTTCAGGCGCTGCTTAAGCAGTTCTGCTATGGCAAAAGTTTCGACAACGGCTCCTTTGTAACGGCTGAGCAGCAATTCTTCTTTTGATTCAAGGCGTAACAGGTGGCACAAAAGTCCTGAGTCAATAAAATACAATTTTGGCTTTTTTACGATATTTTTACCAAGATTATTTGTGTCCGGTTCCAGAAAATGAATGATAAAAGAGGTTTCTAAAATCGAAAGCCATGTTTTTATGGTTGGCGCGGAAACACCCACATCCCTGGCAATGCTGTCCATGGAAAGAAGTTGGCCGCTGCGCAGGGCGCAGATTTGGATAAATTTTTTAAATGTAGAGAGATTGCCCGGATTGATCTGATCCCGGACGTCAAGATCCAGATACGTATCAATGTAGCTTTCGTACCAGTCCTCGGGAATAAAACGTTTTTCTTTGTCGTGTAGCGGGGGATACTGGCCGCCGAAGATGAGGTCATACGGATTATCGGAAAGAACATTTGCTGCTTTCAATTCTTTTACAGAAAAAGGGTGCAACTTTAAGAATGCAGCTCTGCCGGCCAAACTGTCTGTCATGTTTTCACGGAGCCGGAACTGGCTGGAACCGGTTACGATAAATTTCCCCGGTACGGTTTTAGTGCTGTCAACATGTAATTTGAGCGCGTCAAAGATGTCAGGAACTTTTTGTGCTTCGTCAATAATTGCGCCATCCGGAAAGGCGGAAATAAAATCCTGCGGATTGGATGCGGCGAGTTCCCGCATAGTACGGTCATCGAAGGTGACATACTTTTTTTGAGGGAAGGTTGCTTTTGCCAGTGTTGACTTTCCGCTTTGCCGCGGCCCGGTAACGCCTACAACGGGAAATTGGGAAGCGAGGTGAAGCAATGCTTCTTTGGCAATTCGTTCTATCATCGGAAGATCTCCCTTACGTAACAATTGGTTTTTGCTTACGTCAATCCAAAGTTTATCATATGAAAAATCCAAAGTCAAGGTGGCGAGAAATCTAAAGTTTCATATTAGGGAAATCTAAAGTTTTAAAATGAGATGGGATTTGGCAAACATTTCAGGATGAAATATCGTCAAAAGGAGCTTTTAGTAATAATGCTTCGTGTAAAATAATAACTTTACTTTATCCCAATTACTCCCACCTCGGTATAAATCATGCCATGTTTGCCATGGTCAGACCGCATGAGCGAGATACGCTCCACCGGCATGGAAACCTTTTCAATATGGATTCCTGGCATCGTTCCGACGGCTTTACGGATCAGCGTGATGTGGGGTGAAAAACGTTTCCGATCAAATGGGATATCATGATTGGCCAGCGCATGGCGGATGCGGCGTACCACGGCAGCCAGCGGCGCCGATTCATCCATGCCGGCCCACCACAGGTCACGGAAACACCCCATACCTGAAAGGGATAGAGTAAATGGAGAAAGGGATACGGAAGAAAGCGCGTCCATCACCTGATCCTTGTCCGGGTATTCCCCGATAAAGGCCAGGGTAAGGTGCATGTTTTCCCCGGGCGTAAAGTTGCCCCGGACGCCCCTGTCATACATTTCGTCCTGCGCGGCAGTGAGGGCGTCCTTCATGTCGTCAGACAAATTGATTGCGATAAAAAGCCTCATGGTTTTCTCCGAAATAATCAATAAAAAAGTATGTCAGTCTTTTCGTTTGGTTCTGCTGAAAGTATCATCCTTAATAGTAAATACAAATTTAAACGCCCGTGCATTGTACCGACAACGTCACGGGCGTTTAACTATTGAATCGACTTAACCTCTGCAATGGAAACACTTCCTTTTCATTTTTTCTTATACTGCCGCTGCTTATTTCGGGGGAACCACTCCTTTCTCATTTTACATCCGAAGTATCCTCATTTCCTTTTCCAAGATTCCCCTTTTCAGGGGACTTTCGGTACTTCCTTTGTTCACTTATATAGTAGCAGAAATTATCAGAAAATGCAAGAAGATAATGTGTAAAGGATGTTACAGAATATAAAAACTATGTGACGAAAGTGTAAAAAACTGTGGAAGCTTCCCGCGGCGTCCGTTTATTTCGGATAATATTGTACTGTATTCAGGCTGCCGATCCGCAACAGTAATCCGAAAAAAAGGTTAACTAAATTCAAAAAACGGGTTGACAACAATCCGATAAGTATTTATAATTAGAAACGTGGTTAACCTTTGTTTTTGAAAAGGATAACATTACACAATGGATGCTATGGATGGCTTAACCTGAAGTACGGTCTGTTTACCGTTCATGGATCCGTTGCGTGAATCATAATTTCGGAGATGATAGTAATGGAACAGATTTCTGTAACACCGGCACACCGTGAAACTGCGGCGGATAAGACCCGCAAACTGACTAAAATGGCATTGTGCGTCGCCTTTCTGGCGATTTCGTCTTATCTGGCTTTCCCGCTGCCCTTTACGCCGGCTATGGTTGTAGGCACGACCATTATCGTGAACATGACGGCGTTCATTTTAAAACCCAATGATGCGTTTCTTGTAGTACTGGCCTGGCTGCTGATCGGCGCCATCGGCGTTCCGGTACTGCCCGGCGGTTCTGCCGGACTGGGGCGTCTGCTGGGACCTACCGGCGGGTTTTATGTGTGTTTCGCCATTGCAGCCTGGCTGATGAGCAGGCTGCTGAACGGGTCCAACAGCTTTAAACGAATGGTTTTTCTGGGAATCGCGGTAGGGATGCCTGTCATTTATGTGGGCGGCTGCGTTTCCATGTATCTGGTCGCGCACATGGATGTGTGGGCTACGCTGGTGGCAGCGGTGTTCCCCTTCATCTTTGGCGATATAGTGAAGGTGCTGGCCGGTGCCTTCCTGGCAACACGTATTAATGCATTTTTGAAAAATTAAGGAGACGCTGATTCAGTGAGTTCGTGAACGGTTCCTTTGCGTGCATATGAATGGACCGTCGTCCTCTTGACAGCTGAAATTGACACTTCCATAGAGCTCCCGGTCTGGAATCAGGCCGGGAATTTTTTCAACAGGCAATATGGTTTGGTTTGTCTGTGTGGCAATGCTGTGAGAATATTCTTGAGGAGACGCGGATGCAATGGGTTTGTACGCCGTCGGTCACAAAAGCGCCGGGCAGCGTGCATACGAATGAACCGGCGTTTCCTTGACTGGTTACGAAATGGGGAAGAGTATGGAAAAGGTTTTTCTGATTGGAGGGCTGCGCAGCCACATCGGCCTCACGGGAGGCCTGTTTAAAACAGTTCCTGCGGAAGATCTGGCTGCGGCAGTTTTAGAAAACGTAATAAAAAAATATCCCTGTGCGCTGCAGGCGGATGGCCTGCTTTGCGGAAACGCTGTAGGCACGGGAGGGAATATTACACGGCTGGCAGCACTGAAGGCGGGACTGCCTTTGCATATTCCGGCGCTGACGCTGGATATGCAGTGCGCGTCCGCGGCGGCTTCCATCGAACTGGCCATGACCAAGATCGGCAGCGGTATGGCGGACATTCTGATTGCCGGCGGGTTTGAGTCCACATCCATGCAGCCCACCCGCGTTTACGCGAAAACGGATCCCCGTTATACGGCAGAAGGTTTTACCGTAGCGCAGTTTTCCCCGGATACAACCAGCGCAAAAGCCATGCTGGAAGGAGCGGAACGGACCTGTCAGAAACACGGCTTTACCCGGGAGGAACTGGATGCCTTCGCGGTACGGAGTCATCAGCTGGCAAAAAAGGCCAGGGAAGAAGGCCGGCTGAACGATGTTATTGTTCCTGTGTATGACAGCGCGGGGGATGAAGGGATCCGTGACCGGATGAGCCCGAAACTGGCAGCCCGGATGCCGAAGCTGTTCACGGAAGAAGAAGTGAAGGCGCTGCTGACGGATCGTCCGGATTCGCGGCCGGTACGTTGTGCAGCTGCAGAAGAGAAAACAGTCAGGGACGGGGACCTGTTACAAGCAGATGAAATGGTTTATAAAGCCTGTCCTGCTCATACGGAGGACAAGGCCGTTCCCCTGCTGACAGCGGCCAACGCCTGCCTTATGAATGACGGTGCGGCGTTTGTTATATTAGCTTCGCAACAGGCGGTGGAAAAATATCATCTGCAACCGGAAGCGGAACTGCTGGCCGGCTTTGAATGGGGCGTGGATCCGCGCTACAGTCCGGAAGGTGCCATTGAAACCGGCAATCGATTGCTACAGCGCTGCGGTTTACAGCCGGAACAGATTGATGTGTTTGAATATAATGAAGCCTTTGCAGTGATCAGCGCGCTGTTTGCACGGAAGTATCCGGAACTGGTTGCGCGTTACTGCCCCTGGGGCGGGGCATTGGCCTACGGTCACCCGTACGGTGCGTCGGGTGCGATTTTGCTGCTGCATCTGTGGCAGGAACTGAAACAGATGCATGGCAGGCTGGGAGTATTGAGCATCGCCGGCGCAGGGGGACTGGGCACGGCGATGCTGGTGAAAAATAGTAAACTGAAATAGCAATCGTGGACGGTTTTGCGAGTTTTTTCCTTATAGCATAATAAACAACAAACTTTGATTACAATTACAATGTAATCATTTGGAGAACCTATGGATTACGTTACACTGTTACAAAAGTATGCAGAAAAAAAGAAGAACACGCCGTATCTTATTCTGAAAGACAGGCAGATCACCTACGGACAGGCTTATGAAGATGTCTGCGGGTTTGTTGCGCCGGAGTGGAAGCGGCAGTTTCCGGTTGGGTATAAGACCGGTGTGCTGATCCGGACACAGGATGTGTATCATCAGTTGCTGGCGTTTCTGGCGGTAATGGGTGCGGGGCAGATCCCCATCATCGGGCATTATGATCTTCCGGAAGCAGCGGAAGAGAAGCTGGTAGAACAGAACCGGATTGGTTTTGTATTGGAAGAAAAGGAAAACAGATGGATACTGCGGCAGGGCTGTTCCGGACAGGAGGCTGCTGTTCCTGAAACAGATATGGGAGAGATTGCGTCGGATTCTGAAAACAAGCAGGAAGCGGCAAAGGCGTGTCCCGGTTTTATCCCGGTTCCGGCACCGTACCAAAATGCCTGCATGGGCGTATTGAGCAGCGGTTCGACTGATGTCCCGAAAGTCATGTACCGTACCTATGAAAGCTGGGCCGGTTTTATTCCGGAGCAGAACCGTCGCTTCCGAATTGACGGGGACGCGGTGGTCTTTGTGGAAGGCAGTTTCAGTTTTACCGGAAATCTCAGTATATGGGCTTCGGTTCTTTATGAAGGCTGCACGCTGGCTGTCAGCGATGTGTTTAACTGCCGTCAGTGGCTGGAGATGTTCCGGGATCTGCAGGTGCGTGTGCTGTATCTGGTTCCGGCCAAGCTGAAGATGCTGACGAAGTATCTGAAACAGGAATATCCATCCATGCAGATGGTACTGGCAGGTTCCCAGCTGTTAGGGGCGAAGACGGCGGAACGGCTGAAACGTTTTTTTCCGAACAGCGATATTCTTTTGTACTATGGGGCCAGCGAACTGGATTACATTACCTGGCTGGGCTATGAAGAAGTCCTGCGTTTTCCGGACAGTGTGGGCAAACCGGTGCCTGGCGTGAAGGTGTGGGTGGAAAACGGCCTGATCTATATTGATACACCGTACCATGTGGAAGGACTGCCGCAGCCTTGCACGTTGCATGATACAGGCTATTTTAATGAAGAAGGGTATCTGATCTTTAACGGGCGCGAGGGGGATATCATCAATAAAGGCGGCTTTAAGATCAGCTGCACGAAAATTGAAAACGCGCTGTGTTCTTTGACGGGAGTGCTCCAGGCCGTCGTGTTGCCCTATGATGACGCAGGGCGGGGGCAGGAGGCCGCTGCGTTTGTGGTCTGTGAAAATGCAAACGTGACAAAACAGGAACTGCGGCAGCAGTTGCGGAATGCCCTGATGCAGCAGGAAATGCCGAAGAAAATTATTACGGTAGAGAAAATACCGCTGAACAGCCGGGGAAAAACAGATAAAAAATTACTGCTTGCGATGCTGCGGTAGAGACATCCGTTCCGGATGCTTGTGTCTGCTGTATCTGTAATCCGGTGATTCGTTTCCTGCATATCAGGCAGCATCAGTCAGCTTTTATAAAAATTTCTTGACAAACATTATATAAAAACGTATAATACTCACGTTACGGAAGTAACGCCATGTGGTCCATTAGCTCAGTTGGCAGAGCACCTGACTTTTAATCAGGGTGTCCCGCGTTCGAGTCGCGGATGGATCACCATTTTTTTTGCCATTTTTCAGGAGATATAAAAAGCCGGACTGAAGCGGTGTGATGTTGCGCTTCAATCCGGTTTTTTCGTTTCGTTGGCTTCTTAACTATTACACCAGCGCCACATAGGCGTATGCCACATAACAGGCAAGTAACAGCCCGCCTTCCCAGCGGACGATTTTCATCTGGGTGTAGCCGAAGAGCAGCAGCAGCACGGTTGCCCCGACTGCCACATAAGCGTCGCTGAGGAAATTGGGAGCACAGGCAATCGGCAGGATCAGAGCCGAGGTTCCCAGTACAAACAGGATATTGAAAATGCAGCTGCCCACCACATTCCCAACGGCCAGGTCTGCGTTTCCCCGGAGGGCCGCGGTAGCGGAGGTGACCAGTTCCGGCAGGGAGGTGCCCAGGGCAACGATGGTGAGACCGATTATCCGGTCGCTGATGTTAAACATTTTGGCCAGGGCTACGGCTGCGTCAACGGCGTAATCACTGCTGACCAGGATTACCACGAGGCCGATCATGGTCAGGGCTGACAGCTTCCATATGGAAGGCGGTTCTTTTGCAGCCGTTTCCACCGGATTTTCTTCGGCCGTTTCGCCTAACGTGCCGGAAACGGTAGCGCCTTCGGCCGAAACGGGATTGGCAGCGGATTCTGCCGTACTGGTGCCAACAAGATCTGCGGTTGCGGATGCAGGAGCCTGTTCCGGGGATTTCTGTTTTCCCTGACGGACAAGGTAAATGATATAGGCAATCAGGCCTGCCCATAAAATACTGCCGTCTGTCCGGGTGATCAGTCCGTCCCTGCCCATCCAGACAAAAAGAGCGGTCACCAAAATGGTAAAAGGCATTTCATACCGGACCGTGGAACGCTCCATATGCAGCGGCACGATAGCGGCTACCACGCCCAGGATGATGAAGATGTTCATGATGTTGCTGCCGATGACATTACCGATGGAAATACCGGCGCTGCCTTTTATCGCGGCGGCAATGGAGACGGCGGCTTCCGGGGCGCTGGTACCCATAGCCACGATGGTGAGGCCGATGATCAGTTCCGGGATACCGAATTTTTTTGCGATTCCTGACGCGCCGTCCACAAACAGGTCTGCGCCTTTTACCAGCAGGGCAAATCCGGCAATGAGGATGGCCAGCTGTTTTATAATTTCAAAATCCATAATTGCTCATTCAGTCCTTTAATACTTAGTGAAAACTTTCAATGGGAGCACCGTTGATCGGCTGGGGCCAGTCCTTGTGGGGACCGGTGATTTCCACGATCTTCGAGGCGGCGGTTCCGTCCCAGAGTATCTGGCCCTGCATTTCACCGGTCATCCGGAAAATGGTCTTCCCGCTGACGGAATCTTTAATGGAAAAGGCCGTAGGGGTAACGCCAAAAATCCCCGCGTTCCGGATGTACACATCGGAAAAGATTTGTCCGCAGAACACACCGTCGCTGTACATGGGCTTCCCATAAACATTTAAAGGTACGATTTTTGCTTTGACAGGCACCGTGATCAGATTTACAATCTCGTTTACTTCACGGATATCTTCATTGTGATTGTGGAAATAATACACATCGTAGAGCTGATGAGTGTCGGTTGCCTGGTTTTGATAAGGGAACAGATGGTTCAGGATCAGGGCATCCGTGGTGGATTCGTAAAAAAGATTCTTTTGGGTAACGTAACGGCCCAGATAGGTCCATTCCTCTGCGAAGGCATGGGAAACAGACAGTGTGAGCACGATCAGGCAGAGCAGGATGCGTTTCAGCATGGCGATCACCCCTTTTTCATGCATAAAATAACCGTAACAAACCATCTTAATTTAATGAGACGCTGATTAAATGAGCTTGTACGATGTTCCTGGCGTGCATACAGATTAATCAGCGTTTTTCTTACCAGTTACTTTTTAATTTTCTGCTTACAGTAGATACTATAGTATGATTAAGGCAATTTTGCAAGTTTTCTTTAGCCGCGGATAAATTGTGTATGGTTTTTTACACATTTTCCACAGGAATGCACTCTGCTGACTGATAAAAAGTTGAATTTACCTGAAAACTATTTACTTTATTGGCGTCAGAGATTACAATGTAAAATATGCAGGTATAGAGACCCGGAAAATATGAATTTCTTTATCTGTATAAAATTTTAAGGGAAGGATCTGAGCAGGATGTTTAAGTTGACCGGAACCAGGATGAAGGCACTGACGGCGGCACTGTTGCTGGCGCTGGCTGTTGGTGTGGCAGGCTGCGGCGGCGGAGAAAAGAAAGCGGCAGCGCCTGCACCAGAGAAAAAATTCAAGGTAGGTATAGTCCAGCTGGTTGAGCATGCGGCGCTGGATGCCGCGAACAAAGGCTTTGTGGACGGACTGGCCAAAAACGGTTTTACGGAAGGGAAAAATATTACCTTCGACAGGCAGAACGCGCAGGCGGACCAGTCGAATCTTCAGAATATAGCGAACCGTTTTGTCAATAATAAAGTAGATCTGATCTGTGCGATTGCGACGCCTTCCGCCCAGTCGGTGGCGAACGCAACGAAAGAGATCCCGATTGTAGGAACGGCTATCACCGACTATAAAGCAGCCAAGCTGGTCAAGGATGCGGCAAAACCGGGAACCAACGTGACCGGTACTACAGATATGAACCCCATCAAAGAACAGGTGGAACTGTTGCAGAAGGTTGTGCCCGCAGCGAAAAATGTGGGCGTCATCTACTGTTCCAGTGAAGTGAACAGCCAGCTGCAGGTGGAGATACTGAAGAAAGAAGCGGCGGCCAAAGGGCTGACGATAAAAGAAGCTACGGTTTCCACCGTTAACGATATCCAGCAGGCGGCCCACAGTCTGATCGGCAAAGTGGATGCGCTGTATATTCCTACGGATAACATTATGGCTTCCGCCATGCCGACCCTGTGCAAAGTGACCGATGAAGCGAAACTGGCGGTCATCTGTGCAGAACCCGGAGAAGTGAAGGCCGGCGGCCTGATTACGTTAGGTATCGACTACTATATGCTGGGTGAAGAAACCGGCGCCATGGCGGCAGAGATACTGAACGGTAAAGCCAAACCCCAGGACATGGCGATCCGTTCCCAGAAAAAATTTAAAGCAGTAGTAAATTTGAAAAAAGCAGCGCAGCTGGGGATCAAGATTCCGGACGAACTGCTGAAGGGCGCGGAAGTTTTGAAATAATCGGCGCAATATGATATAATTATATAGTTTACGGCTGGACGGATCCGTCGTAACGAACGGATCCGTTCCTTTTTATATCATTACAATTAAGGAAAACAGGGGCCTTCCGTGTTTTTCCAATGTCACGGTGACGGGGAAAGCGGGCAAGGCAGTCGTATTTTTCTTAAGGAAAGAATTCGAGGTCAATGTTTTATGAGTAACCTGGCTGTGTCCACGGTGGCACAAGGTTTGTTGTGGGCTGTTATGGCTCTGGGCGTGTATGTAACATTTCGTGTATTGGATCTGGCAGACCTGACCTGTGAGGGCAGTTTCCCGCTGGGTGCGGCAACGGCGGCGACGCTGATGGCTTCCGGTTACGGAGTGGGCACTGCGATACTGGCGGCGGCGGTGGCCGGCATGCTGGCAGGAGCGGTCACCGGATTTTTAACAACGAAGATGAAGATACCTGCGCTGCTGGCAGGCATCCTGACCATGATTGCCTTGTATTCGGTCAATCTGCGTATCATGGGCAAGGCGAACCTGTCTCTGCTGGGGATAGATACAGTATTCTCTTTTACCCAGCAGTCATTGGGTCTGAATAATGCCCAGACGACCTTTGTGGTGGGATTGGTTGCGACACTGCTTATCGGCATCGGCATGTACTGGTTCTTCGGTACGGAAATCGGCGCGGCGATCCGGGCCACCGGTTTTAACCAGCAGATGATCCGGGCCCAGGGTGTGAACACGGACATGACCATCATTCTGGGACTGATCATCAGCAATGCCCTGATCTCCATCTCCGGCGCGCTGGTAGGACAGAACAACGGTTTCGCAGATGTAGGTATGGGCGTCGGCACCATCGTTATCGGTCTGGCGTCGGTTATTATCGGCGAGGTGCTGTTCGGTACCCGCAGTTTTAAAAACTGTATGATTTCCGTAGTGCTGGGTTCTGTCGTCTACCGTATCGTTATCGCCGTGGTACTGCAGATGGGCATGCCGCCCAATGACTTAAAACTCTTTACCTCCGTATTGGTGGCGATTGCATTGTCCATGCCGCTGATCAAGGCGAAGTTCAAGGGCAGAAAGGCGGCGCGCTGATGTTACATGTAGAGCACATTTATAAAACATTTTTCCCCGGAACGATTAACGAAAAAAAGGCTCTGGTGGATGCGGACCTGCATCTTAAACCGGGAGATTTCACCACGGTGATCGGTAGCAACGGGGCCGGCAAGTCCACTATGCTGAACGCCATTGCCGGTGTCTGGCCCATTGATAAGGGCCGTATCGTAATCGACGGCGTGGATATTACGAAAGAACCGGAACACAAACGGGCCCGGTATATCGGCCGGGTGTTCCAGGATCCCATGCTGGGGACGGCGGCGGGTATGATGATCGAAGAGAACCTGGCCATCGCGTCCCGGCGGGGGCAGTTCCCCGGATTAAGCTGGAGCAGCACCAGCGAGCAGCATGACCGGTTCTATGAAATGCTGAAAGAGCTGAACCTGGGACTGGAAGACCGGATGACCGCCCATGTAGGCCTGTTGTCCGGCGGGCAGCGGCAGGCGCTGACCCTGCTGATGGCGACCATTAAAAAACCGAAATTGTTATTGCTGGACGAGCATACGGCGGCGCTGGATCCGAAAACGGCGGAAAAAGTGCTGGAGCTGACGGATACTATTGTAAAACGGGATCGGCTGACGACCCTGATGATCACCCATAACATGCGTGATGCCCTGCGTTTCGGCAACCGCCTGATCATGATGCATGAAGGCAAGGTGCTGATCGATGTGGACGGCGAAGAAAAGAAAAATCTGAAGATCGCCGACCTGCTGGCCATGTTTGAAAAAGCCAGCGGCGACGGGATGGCCAGTGATAAACTGCTGCTGGGGTAATTATGGAGCAACATTTTATTGTTGCGGTAAAAGCAATCATCCCTCTGTTTCTTCTGATCGGGATGGGCATCTTTGTCCGCTGGCGGAAGATGCTGACGGATACGGAACTGAAGCATGTAAATGCGATGATTTTCCGGGTGTTCTTTTTCTGCATGATGTTTTACAACATGTATACGACCACGATCGCTACCGCGCTGCGTCCCCGGCTGCTGGTATTTACCGTTGCGGGGTTGTTTATCATGCTGGCGCTTTCCGCTGTCGTGGTATGCACGGTGGAAAAGGATAACCGGTCCAGAGGGGCGATGCTGCAGGCGCTGTTCCGCAGTAATTTCGTACTGCTGGGCATGCCGCTGGTGGAAAACATCTTCGGGCCGGAAGCGCTGGCGGTTCCTACGATGATGATTGCCGTGGTTTCCCCGATCTATAATTCCGTGAGTGTCTTTTTTCTGGAAAGTTTCCGTGGGGAAGGGCGTTTTTCATTGCTGCAAACGCTGCGGACGGTGTTGCAGAATCCCATGATCGTAGGCGCGATCCTGGGCGCGTTTTTTATGGTCACCGGGATCACGGTGCCGGAACCGGTATTAAAGCCGGTCCGCCAGATCGCGTCCTGCACGTCCCCGGTGGCCCTTCTGATTTTAGGTGCATCGTTCCAGTTCGGGACCATCAGCGGGGAGAAGCGTAACCTGATCCTTGTGGTGCTGGGCCGGCTGATCGTAATACCGGCGCTGGTGCTGGGAACTGCTTATTACATGGGGTTCCGGGGCGTGGATTTTGTCACGCTGCTTTGCATCTTCGCTACCCCCTGCGCAGTGGCCAGCTTTGCCATGGCGCAGCAGCTGGGCAGCAACGCGGAACTGGCAGGCAACAGTGTGGTGCTGACCTCTGCATTCTCCAGTGTCACGCTGTTTTTCTGGGTCATGCTGTTCCAGATGCTGGGAGTATTCTGAGGGAAACACGGATCCGAAACACGGCCACGGCTGGTGTAACAGGAAGTGGACAGCGGTCTCTGAAATGTTATTTTTCCCGGTGTTGCCAAAACGGCAAAAACGTGCTATTATTTTACAGTACCTTAAAAAATATACAGTTACCTCCTGCGGGCATAGTTCATCGGTAGAATGAAAGCTTCCCAAGCTTTAGAGGTGGGTTCGATTCCCATTGCCCGCTCCATAAAAAAAATAACTCCTGTCAATGTGGCAGGAGTTTTGTTTTTATGCGAGGGTGTGTTCTGAAAATTATAAGAGATTTGTTCAGAAATCAGCGGGCCTTAAATAGGCCGGAAACAGGATGGCGGCTGTGCAACGGAAAAAACTATTTTTCCGTTAATGCAATACTGACTTCCACAGCGGCTCCTTCCGGCAGTTCTTCCGGTTTTTTATCGGAGAACAGTGTGACTGTATCCTGTTCGATCTTGCGGATTACAGCCGGGAAGGATTTTTTGCTTCCGGCAGCGGTCACGCTGGCTTCCATTCCTTCCGTAAGGCGGGAGTCTGTGATTGCAGAAGGAATCGTAATCGTACAGTCTGCGGCAGAAAGAATCTGCATGACGGGCTGTTCTTTTTTTACGGCTTCTCCGTTTTTGCCCCATATCTGCCGGACGGTGCCGGTGACGGGGCTGACGATCTCGCTTCCTTCCACGGTAAGGATGACGGCGTCGTAGGCGGCCCGGTTCTTTTGCACCTGCTGCTCCAGTTCAGCCAATTCTTCCGGTGTATACGCACGGCTGGCCTGCTCATAGCGGGCCTGCGCGGCGGCCAGTGTGGCACGGGCGCTTTCCAGATCGAGCTGCGCCTGCTGCATCCGGTTACGGCTGATACCGCCAACATCGTACAGACGCTGCATCTTATTAAAGTTCTGTTCGGCATTCTGTACTTCGTTCCGGGCACTTTGCAGGGCCGCAGCGGCAGAAGCACGGCCGGCTTCATTGTTTCCCTGGGTGGCGTTGTTCAGCCGGGCCTGGGCTTTTGCCAGATCGGCGGCTGCTTTTCCCACCTCCGGGTTCTCGTCCTGCGTACCCAGGCCGAAGAGGGGCTGTCCCTTGCGGATCCGTTCGCCGGTCTCCAGGATCAGGCCGCGGATCTCCCCGTCAACAGGCGCGTGGACTGTATAAAGGACTGCCTCCGTTTTTCCTTGCAGGCGGATGCTCTTCCCGGTTGCCCGGGTCCTGTTGCAGGCTGCTGTAAGGATCAGGCAGAACAGCAGCAACAGCATACATAGTTTTTTCATGGGTTTCTCCAGTATCATTTTTCAGTGTTTCCTTACGATTGTATTACATTTTCTGCTTCTTGTCACATACTATCAGGAAAAAAAGTCTTTTTTGTGAACGCAGGGTGTTTTTACAAATTCTTTATAAAAAAGAGTGTTAAGAAGTTTACAATGAAGTGTAAAATGTTATATAATGCTTAGGAAAAGTGTTTTAAATGTTATATGATTTGAATTGAATTTTTGAAAAATGTAAATATTTTTTGACAGAAAAGGAAGCACAGATGTTTTTCGATAATTACGATACCCCTGTTTTCCGTCCGCCCAGCGAAGCCAACAGCTTTATCCTGCGGGTGACCAGGGGCTGTGCCCATAATAAGTGTACCTACTGCAATATGTACCGCGGTGTGCCTTTTCAGGTTCTGACGGACGAAGAGATTGCCCGGCAGATGGCAATGGCCTATTCCTATAACAGGGACGGTGTGCGCCGTGTCTTTCTGGCGGACGGCGACGCACTGGTACTGAGCACGGACCGGCTGCTTCGCATCCTTCATGCGCTGAAACAGTATTTTCCCCATTTGCAGCGGGTCTCTTCCTACGCGGCTCCCAAGGACATTCTCAGGAAGTCGCCGGAGGAGATGATAAAGCTGCGGGAAGCGGGCTTGAAGCTGTTGTATTACGGTATGGAAAGCGGCGATTCGGTTACGCTGAAAGCGGTAAACAAGGGAGTGGACGGAACCCAGTCCATTGAGGCGGGGAAACGTGTCATTGAGGCGGGCATGAAGCTTTCCATCATGATCATCCTGGGCATCGCAGGCGTGGAAGGCAGCGAGCGCCACGCGCTGGAAACGGCGAAGGCTATCAGCGAGATACGGCCCACCATGCTGAGCGCCCTGTGCCTGATGCTGTACCGGGGCAGCGAACTGAAAGAACAGTTTGAACGGGGCGAATTCCATCCCCTTTCCCCCGGCGGCCTGATGCACGAGCTGCACATGATTCTGGAAAATGTGGACCTGCCGGAGCATTGCCATACCATATTCCGCAGCAACCATGTTTCCAATTATGTCAATTTTGCCGGTAATCTGCCAAAGGACAAGCAACGCTTGCTTGTTGAGGTTCAGATGGCGGCGGAGGAACTGGATAAATTAAAGACATGGGACGTTTATAACGACGACAGATATTAACAGTAAAGGAGATACGCCTGCCTGTGGCAGCGTGTATTCTATGTGGTGACATGCATTACAGAGGAATGAAACGAATCATTGCGAAAACGGTGGCAGCCGTATTAGTGGCAGTTCTGTGTCCGGTGTGGGGATCACAAGCGGTTCTGGCAGCCCCTGTCATCACCAATATGCCCCACAGGGCGGATGGAACGCGGATTACCGGCAATCAGACGGTACCCAGGTCGATGCCTAAAGATGTGACGGTGAAAACGAAACCGCAAAGTACAGTGACGGCCAATCCTCCGGCAGCAAATAAACCGGCAGAGACGAAACCGATACAGCAAAATGCGCCGGTACAGGCAGCGCCTAAACCTATGCAGCCCGCTGCGCAGAAAACTGCACCGGCACAGGCGCCCATACAGCCTGCCGTAAAAGCGGAAACTGCCAAACCGGCAGAGACGAAACCAGTACAGCAAACTGCGCCGATACAGGCAGCACCTAAACCAATGCAGCCCGCTGTGCAGAAAACTGCACCGGCACAGGCGCCCGTACAGCCTGCCGTAAAAGCAGAAACTGCCAAATCGGCAGAGGCGAAACCGGTACAGGCAGCACCCAAAGCAGAGGCGACGAACGTGGTACCTAAGCCGGTGGTGAAAGCAGCGCCGGCCAAACTGCCTACTAAACCGCCGGGTCTGGAAACAAAGAAGCCTGCTCAGGGAAAACCGGCCGCGACAGAAAAGAAGGCCAGAGCACAAAGGCCGGCCAAGCCGGAGCCGGAAAAATCGGTGTATCAGGTCGGTGACAAGGGCTGGAAGATCAAACAGGCCCAACAGTACCTTCTGAAGCTTGGCTTTGATCCCGATGAGACGGACGGACGGTTCACCAAATCGACCCGTAAGGCCATACGTAAGTTCCAAAAAAAATATAAACTGAAAGAGACCGGTAACCTGGATAACGCTACCTATGAAGAGCTGAAGTTCCAGGTGGAAGCCAAGGAGTATGGCGGCAATGTAGCCAGTACCAGGATCCTGAAAACGGCCGCGCAGTACAAAGGCGTACCGTATGTCTTCGGAGGGACGACACCCCACGGTTTTGACTGTTCCGGATACGTGCAGTATGTGTTCGCAAAGAACGGGATACGGCTGACGCGTACGGCGGACACCCAGGCGCTGGAAGGCAAGTTTGTCTCGAAAAAGAATCTGAAACCGGGAGATCTGGTATTTTTCACTACATATGAACCTGGCGCTTCCCATGTGGGAATCTACGCCGGTAATAACCTCTTCTGGAACGCGACCAGTTCCAGAGGCATCATGCTCAGCAATCTGACTGACAGCTACTGGGGACCGCGGTACTATACAGCCCGCCGGATCCTGACTGGTAATGACCGCAGCCGCTGAAACAGATAAAATGGGGAGAGAGGAACGCAGCGATGATTCGTGAAAAAAGAAATAAGGAAAAATTAACGGCATATTACAATAAATTCATGGAGGACGGTATCGTCGATCCCAATGTGCATCCGTGGGTGGCGGAATCCTGGCAGCGCTGCCGGGCTCTTCATCTGCCTCATGAAACGATGCCCAAGATCAACCGCCTGACCCGGGAACAGATCATTGAGCATCAGAAGGCCCATGCCCAGATCGTAGAGTATGTGGACGGGTTGTATGAACAGAACAAACAGCATTTTAACGCCCATAATCTGAGCATGCTGCTGATTGACGACCAGGGTTATGTTATCAAAAATTATGCCATGCCGTTTTTCCAGCGGGTAATTGAAGATATCCAGGGGATGCGCGTGTTGGAAGGCGATGTAGGAACTTCCAGTATCAGTATAGCCCGGGAACATAATGTGCCTTTCCTGATGTTCGGCCCGGAAATGTGGATCCGGGAAAGCCATAACGGGGATGCCTGCAGTGCACCTATCTGTGTGCAGGGCAAGATCCGTTATATTCTGTCTTTCTGCTCCGTGGATCAGAGCGAACTTCCCTATGACCTTCTGTTATCGCTGTTGCTGACCATGAAATATTCCCTGGAACGGTATCTGGAAATGCTGGTCTACTGGAACGTGCAAAAGATGATCCTGAACGAATTGCCGGTCAGTGTTTACTGGCTGAACCGGGACGAAAAGATACAGTATTGTAATGAAAACGGAAAACAACGTCTGGACGGAAAAAATTCTCTGGCTGACGTGTTCCTGAACTATGAACATATCCCGGTTCGCCAGACGCTGGCAGGAAAGCCTGTATACCGCCGTGAAATCACCTGGATCACCCAGGACAAGACTTATGAAGATGTTACGACAACGCTGCCGGTAAAAGTAGGGAATAATGTGGAAGGGGCCGTCATCCTGTCCATGTCCATCGAGGACCTGAAAACTACGATCGCCCATGCGACCGGGTACAGCAGCCGGTACAGCTTATACAGTATGGTTGGCGAAACGGCGGAATTCCTGGCGCTGCAGCATAAGGCTACACGGATCGCCCGGGCAGATACCAATATTCTCCTGCAGGGTGAGCCGGGAACCGGCAAACAGCGGCTGGCCCACGGCATCCATCAGGCCAGCGCCCGGGCAGCGGCCCCCCTGCTTGTAGTGAAATGTTCCGATGAATCGCCTGAGGTCATGGAAGAAGAATTTTTCGGAAGGACGGACGGGGATAACCTGCCTGCGGCCGGTAAACTGGAACTGGCTATGGGCGGTACCCTGTTTATTGATGAGGTGGAAAAGCTCCCGGTAGAACTGGGAGACCGGCTGGCAGATGCATTAAAAGAAGGCCTGCCTGTCCGCGGATCGGGAGAACGGAAGAAGCTGAATGTCCGTGTAATCGCGGCCTGTGACAGTAATCTGAAGCGTCTGGCTGACAAGGGGCTTTTCAGCCGAAGGCTGTTTGAAATGCTTTTGGATACGGTTATGCGGATCCCGCCGCTGCGGGAGCGGGTGAAAGATATTTCCATCCTGGCAAACCATATACTGGCGGAAATGAGCGCCCAGTATAATATGCCCCAGAAGCATCTTACGCCGGAAGCGCTGAAAATACTGACCGGCTTCAGCTGGCCCGGTAATATCAAGCAGCTGCAGGGGGTCATCGAACGGGCTTTCTTCCATGTGCCCGGCACAGTAATCGAGGCGGAAGACATTAAAATGCCGGTGGATAAGACATTGGAAAAATCCTGGAAATATGACAAGGAAGCCTTTATCTCCGTGTGGAAAGCGGCGGGCGGCAATATTTCCAAACTGGCTTCCATGCTGGATGTAAGCCGCGTGACCCTGTACCGGTATCTTAAGAAGTATGAACTGGGACCGATTTCTCCGAGAAAGAAAAAAAAGGAACTCTGACACATGCGTTTACGAAAGAAGCCCTGGATCGAAAAAGCCATGCCGGAAGTGATGGAGGCAGGCTTTTTATACCGGAAAGATATAGAAAAGTTTAAAGGCCGCTGGCAGGAGCGGTTTCCCGGCAGGGAGATCTGTCTGGAAATCGGCTGCGGCAAAGGCGGGTTTATTACGGGGATGGCTGCGCTGCATCCCGAAAAGGCATTTATCGGAATCGAGACCCAGTTTGACATTTCCTATTACCCGGCAAGGAAAGCGATGGAAAACGGGCTGGATAATATGGTGATCATCAATGCGGACGCCGCGTATATGGAAGATTGGTTCGCACCGGGTGAGATTCGTACCCTGTACCTGAATTTCAGCGATCCCTGGCCGAAAGCCAGACAGGCGAAACGCCGTCTGACCCACCGGAATTTCCTGGGACTGTACCTGAAGCTGCTGGGGGTGGGAGGCCGTCTGTTTTTTAAGACAGATAACCGGAAACTGTTTGATTTTTCCGTGGAAGAATTTAAAGAATTCGGTATGGAGATACGGGAACTGTCATACGATCTGCATCACAGCGGGTACCGCAACGAAGTGCAGACAGAATATGAAAAGAAATTCAGTGCACTGGGAACGCCGATCAACTACTGTGCCGCAGTGTTCACGAAAGAGTCCGGCAAGGTGGAAACCCGCCCGCCGAAGAATATCCGTCCGGCGGGAACCGGGGATGTCTCCGGCTGACTTCCATATTCATTTTGACTGTCCTATAGATACAGATGTTCAGCTTCAGCTTTTTTCTGCAAGGAAAGAGGATATATACACATTATGCGAGAACGATTCATGTTATGGGAAAATCCCAAAGACGCCATTATCACGCTGATGATCCTGCTGATGGTCATCGGCTGCGTCAATGTGTTCAGCGCCAGCTTCGTCAGGGCGGAGGCCATGACCGGGAATCCCTACCATTTCCTGGTCCGGTATCTGGGATATGCTGCCGTGGGCGGACTGGTATTTTGGGTTACTGCGTTTCGCGTAAACTATAAACGTATGATGAGCCCGCGGTTCTATATGGTCATTGCCTGGGTCACGGTTCTGTTGCTGGCGGCGACGCTGGGCATCGGGACCGTGGTCAACGGTTCCCGCCGCTGGATCTACATTGCAGGGTTTTCCCTGCAGGCGTCAGAACTGGCCAAGGTGTCCGTCATCCTGATGGCTGCTTCCTTTTTGGGAGACCGGCTGCAAAAGGGACAGAAAGTAAGTTTGCTGGGATATCCCTCTAATCAGGCGCTGCTGATCACAATTCTTTTTGCGGGGCTGATCTTCCTGCAGCCGGACATGGGGACGGCGACCATCGTGCTTGCCCTGATGCTGGGCATGTATGTGCTGGCGGGGATTCCCAAAAAGCAGATCCTGTCTCTGGGAGGGCTTGGCGTTCTGATCTGCGCGCTGGCCATGATGGCTCCGTACCGTCGGGCCCGTATCTTCCTCTGGCTGGATCCCTGGAAGGATGCCCAGGGCGGCGGTTACCAGATGACCCAGTCTCTGATGGCTATCGGCAGCGGCGGACTGACAGGGCTTCCCTGGGGACAGGGGTCCAGTAAGTTCTTTTATCTGCCGGAAGCCCATACCGACTTTGCTTTTGCTATTTTTTGCCAGGAATGGGGCTATATAGGCGCGCTGTTTTTAATCGCCTGTTTTGTAATGATGGCCTGGGCCATGGTGACGATCGCAATGAATACGAAAGACCGGAGAGGATATATGCTGGTGGCGGGCGCGACATTTTTCCTGATCGGGCAGGCTGCCGCCAATATGGCTATGGTTACCGGTCTGTTTCCGGTTATCGGTGTGCCGCTGATGTTTATCAGCTACGGCGGCACGTCGCTGATTGCCAATATGTTTACCATGGGCCTGGTGATCGGGGTTTACCGTAACGAAAGCGCCCGGGAGAGTATGGAAGAACGGATCGCAGCCGGGCTTCCTCCTACGGAAGACAGCAGGCTGAGGGTGGTTTCCTCCAACCGTTACAGGAGGCCATTCTGATGAAAAAGATAAAATTTACGCTAAGTGACAGCCGGAACCGGCTGCTGATTCTGGGTGGCCTCATTTTGTGCCTGTTCATCGCCGTGGCCATTAAATTACTGTGGATCCAGATCGTCAGTGGTACGGAACTGGGGAAACGTGCTACCATACAGGTTACAGACAAGATCAAGCGGCATACGCCCCGGGGACGGATCGTGGACCGGAACGGGGAAGAACTTGCCGTCAGCATCATGGTGCACTCCCTGTATGTGAATCCCGATGAGATGAACAAGAGCGCCAAACCCGGCAAACAGCAGACCGAATACCGGGATATCCCCCGGATCGCGGCCCAGAAGCTGGCGCCGGTTTTGAATATCAGCGAAGCGGCGTTGTATGAAGACTTTACATTAAAAGGCCAGTTCGTCTGGATCAAGCGCATGCTGGAACCCAAAGATTACGAACAGGTCGTAAAGATTATAAAAGAAAACAAGCTGCCGGGTCTGCATTTCATTTCGGAAAGCAAACGGTATTATACGAAAAAATCCATGGCAGCCCAGGTGCTGGGCTTCGTCGGGACGGATGACAGCGGCCTGTCCGGGCTGGAATTGGCTCTGGATAGCATTTTGAAAGGCGCGGAGACACGACAGACCAAGATGGTGGACGCTATGGGACGGACCATTGCCGACCAGGACACGGATCTGGAGGAGAACCGGGAAAAGACCATGGTGGCCACCGTGTACCTGACCATTGACAGCAAGATGCAGTTTGTCATCGAAGACGCGCTGGATGATGCCATGAAGCGGACAAACGCGGCGGCTGCCGCGGTGCTGATCATGGATCCCCATACCGGAGCGATTTTGGCCATGGGCAGCCGGCCTACCTTTGACCCCAATCATTTCGGGAAATATCCTGCCTCCAACTGGCTGAACCGGGCTATCTCCATCATTTACGAACCCGGCTCTGTATTCAAGCCAATCGTAGGCACCATGGGCCTGTCGGAGGGCATTGTCACCCCGGATACGCCCATTAACGATACCGGTTCCATCCGCATTGCGGACCGGGTCATCAGCAACTGGGACGATACGGGCATGGGCCTGTGTAAATTTGAAGACGTCATCAAATATTCCATTAACACCGGCATGGTGCAGCTGGGGATGAAGCTGGGGGCTGAACGGGAAATCGCATGGGCGAAAAAATACGGCTTCGGGACAGCCACCGGTATCGAACTTCCCAGCGAGGAAGACGGGATACTGTACGACCCCAAGAACATGTATGAACCGGATATTGCCACCCTGGCCATCGGACAGGGCATTGCGGTGACGCCGTTACAGGAACTGCGGGCCATCTGCGCCATCGCCAACGGCGGGGACCTGCTGAAACCCTATATCATTGACCGGATCGTAGCGCCGAACGGCGAGGTGATCCGCAAAGGCAAGAAGCAGGTGGTGCGGAATGTCATCAAGCCGGAAGTAGCAGCCCAGATGCGGACCATGATGGAAAAGGTGGTCAGCGAGGGCGGCGGTAAGACCGCCCGGATCAAAGGCTACCGGATCGCAGGCAAGACGGGTACGGCCCAGAAGATTGCCGAACAGGGCGGTTATGCGGCAGGGAAATATATTGCTTCCTTTGTCGGTTTTGTACCGGCGGATAAACCACAGTATGCCATGCTGGTCATGCTGGATACGCCCCGGGGGGCATTCTACGGTTCCCAGGTGTCCGCGCCTATCTTCCGCGACACCCTGCAGCAGATCCTGGTGGCCAAGGGCATCCAGCCCAGCAACAGCGAAGGCCTTCCCAGTTTTGAAGCTCATATGAAACCGGGGCAGCGGGAAAAACCGGAAAAAGCGCTGCCGTCCCTGAAGCCGAAAGGAAAGAACTGGATCGTGCCGGACTTTTCCGGTTTTGATGCCCGGGCTATCACCGGCGAACTGCAGAAAGGAAACCTGGTGCTGGAGCCCTACGGCTCTGGAAAAGCTTATCAGCAGAGGCCTGCCGGCGGGACGGAAGTGGAACCGGGAACAAAAATAGAAATCTGGTTTCAGTAAATGAGATTTTAGGGTATAATAGAAGCGCGAAACCGCAAATTGCGTGTTTAAACAAGTACATAATAGTTAGAATTATAAAACCAGTATGAGGGGATTCAGGAGAAGAGAAGGAGGATGCAGCCATGTTGTCTGATATTGAAATTGCCCAGCAGGTGAAAATGCAGTCTGTTACGGAGATTGCGGAAAAATTGGGGATCGCGCAGGACGATCTGGAATTGTACGGAAAATATAAAGCCAAACTTTCCTATGACCTGATCCGTAAAGTGGAAGACCGGAAACCGGGCAAGCTGGTACTGGTGACCGCGATTACACCTACGCCGGCCGGCGAAGGAAAATCTACTACTACGGTAGGCCTGGCCCAGGGCCTGCAGAAGATTGGCAAAAAAGTAATTGTGGCCTTGCGTGAGCCTTCTCTGGGGCCCTGCTTCGGGATCAAAGGCGGCGCGGCCGGCGGCGGTTACTCCCAGGTTGTGCCCATGGAAGACATCAACCTGCATTTTACCGGCGACTTCCATGCCATCACGTCCGCCCATATGCTGCTGTCCGCCATGCTGGATAACTCCATCCAGCAGGGGAACCCGCTGCACATCGACCCGCGGCGCATCATCTGGAAACGGGTCGTGGATATGAATGACCGGGCTCTGCGGAACATTGTCATCGGCCTGGGCGGCAAAGCACACGGCGTGCCCCGGGAAGACGGCTTCGATATTACGGTGGCCAGTGAAGTCATGGCGATCCTGTGCCTGGCTTCCAACCTGCACGACTTAAAAGAACGGCTGAAACGGATCGTAGTCGCCTATGACTATGACGGAAAACCGGTCACGGCAGAAGACCTGCATGCGGCCGGCGCCATGGCGGCGCTGCTGAAGGATGCGGTGAAACCGAACCTGGTACAGACCCTTGAACACGTACCGGCCATCATCCACGGCGGCCCCTTTGCCAACATCGCCCACGGCTGCAACAGTGTAATGGCTACCCGTACGGCCCTGCGTCTGGCAGACTTCACCATTACGGAAGCCGGATTCGGCGCCGATCTGGGCGCGGAGAAATTCTTCGACATCAAATGCCGTCAGGCTGGCCTGGCCCCGGACGCCTGCGTGCTGGTAGCTACGGTGCGCGCCCTGAAGATGCACGGCGGCGTAGCCAAGGCAGACCTGAAAGAACCTAACGTGGAAGCCGTGAAGAAAGGCCTGCCGAATCTGGGCAAGCATATCGAAAACATTTTCAAATTCGGCGTGCCTGTAGTGGTTGCCATCAATATCTTTGCCCAGGATACCAAGGAAGAGCTGCAGGCAGTCTATGATTACTGCGCCGGCATGGGCGTCAACGTAGCCCTCAGCGACGTATTCGCCAAAGGCGGCGAAGGCGGCGTGGAACTGGCCAAAGAAGTGGTTGCCCTGGCGGAAAGCGGCATGGCCCGCTTCAAACCGGTATACCCGCTGGAGATGCCGCTGCGTAAAAAAGTGGAAACCATTGTGAAAGAAATTTACGGCGGCGACCGGGTAGAATTCCAGGCCAAAGCGGCCCAGGCCCTGGATCAGTACGAAAAAGAAGGCTACGGTAATCTGCCGGTCTGCATGGCCAAGACCCAGTACTCCTTGTCGGATAATCCGGCCCTGTTAGGCGCTCCATCCGGTTTCACCGTGAACGTGAAGAACGCCAAAATCAGCGCCGGCGCCGGCTTTATCGTCATTTATACCGGCGACATCATGACCATGCCGGGCCTGCCCAAGAAACCGGCGGCGGAAAACATCGACGTAACGGATGAGGGCAAGATCAGCGGCCTGTTCTGATGATTACGCCTTGTGATAAGGGAACTGACGAATTGACGGATATTCCCTGTAATCAGGGAACATTGGTGACGGAATAAAATTGAGACCGGCAGATACTCCTGTCGGTCTCTTGTTGTCGAAAGGGAACTACACATGGAAACACTAATGATGAGTGGCCGCCCGGTGGCGGATGAATATAAAGAACAAATCAAAGAAAAAGTGGAAGAAGCCCGCGTAACAGGCAAACAGGTTACCCTTGCGATCGTAACGGTGGGGGAAGATCCCGCTTCCTTTGTGTACCGGAAACGCCTGCTGAAGATGACTGAAAGCCTGGGCATCGGCAGCCGCTGTGTGGAACTGCCGGGAACCGCCACTACGGAAGAAGTGATCGCGGCGGTCCGGAAGCTGAACGGGGATCCGGATATTTCCGGTATCCTGCCCATGATGCCCATGCCGAAGCAGGTGGATGGGGAAGCGGTGGGCGCAGCCCTGGCCCCGGAAAAAGACATGGACTGCCTGAACCCGTCTAACGGCGGGGCCCTGCTGATGGGCAAAGGCCGCTGGGCTGCCTGTACGCCCCGGGCCTGCATGGCGATCCTGAAGTTTTACAAGATTTCTTTGGACGGAAAACATGCGGTTGTATTAGGACGCAGCAACGTGGTAGGCAAACCGGTGGCGCTGCTGCTGCTGCAGGAAAACTGCACTGTTACCGTCTGCCATTCCCATACAAAAAACCTGCCGGAAGTAGTACGGCAGGCGGATATTATTGTGGCGGCTATCGGTAAAGCCGGCTTTGTGACACCGGATATGGTGAAACCCGGCGCGGTGATTGTGGATGTGGGCATCAACGTGACCGAAAACGGGATTGCAGGGGATGTGGCGCCGGACGTGGCGGAGAAAGCCTCGGCCTTTACCCCGGTGCCCGGCGGTGTCGGCGTGGTCAGCAACGTGATGATGATGGACGCGCTGATCCGGAATCTGTAAGGTAGGGAGCCATGCGCAAACTTTACGGGGTGGCGGCCCTGGCTTTTACCGGGCTGATTTTTTACAATTCCAGCCTGCCGGCAGAACTCAGCGATGAAACCAGCTATTTTTTCGTGAACCTGATTGCCGGGATCAATTCCTTTCTGGACAAACCGGTGCCGCTGCCGGCGATGAATCATTATATCCGCAAGACGGCGCATTTTACGGAGTACTTTGTACAGGCGCTGTTATTGTGCAACGCTTTTCAGTCCGCCCGCACAGACCGTAAAAACGCCCACGGTTATATCTTGCTCCTGTCGCTGATGACAGCGGTGCTTGACGAGTATATCCAGCTGTTTTCACCGGGGCGGAGCGGCCAGGTGACGGATATCATGCTGGATTTCTCAGGCGGCTTCAGCGGCTGGCTGGTCTTTCAGCTGTGGAAACGGATAAAACAGTAAGGCTGTAGAAGCGAAAGGAATTTATTGAATATAATTGTATAAAATAAAACAGCAGCGCCGGGGAATACATAAGCAAAACATTGTGAGCGTTTGCGAAATTTCGTGAGATGAAATGAGCCGGCTGTGGCGAGACTGTCTGAGGGCGAAGCCCGAGTTTCGAAGCCACAGGCGAATGAATCCATGAAATAGCAAACGGGAACAGTTTTGCGATGTATTCCCCGGCGCTGCGTTTTAACTTTTAAAAAATTTTAAATTCCGATCACCACACCGCCGCCATGTCCGTGGTGGTGGCCATGGCCCCAGCCGATGCCGATGCCGATCCCGATGGGGAACCCGCCGCCGGACCGCCGGTTTTCTTCCCGGGCTGCGTCTTTTTCATCCATTACGGTGAAAGAAAGGACCTTGCTTGTTGAAAAGTTACCGATCTCTACTTCGGCCAATACGTCGGCTTTGCCGCGGGATACGCCATAGACCCACTGCTGGCCGTGCTCATCCGTTTGGATCGTCAGCATATTTTCATTGAGACTGGTCAGCGTCAGGTTATAAGGGATGTTGCCGGGGACCCGGATCAACACTTTGCCTACGCCGTCTATCGGTATTTTTTTATAAGCGGGATAGACTTCCACCTTTTCCAGCAGCTTTTCCGTGGTTCCTTCCAGCAGTTCTGTCCGGTTTTCCCCGGGAAAGCGCCGGAACACACAGCTCTGGTCTTTGGCCAGCAGGAAATCTCCCGCAGCACCAGTGGAACCGGGATGGAATGCCCTGACATGGTAGAAATAATCGCCAGTCAGGACTTTATCCATACGATAGCTGTATTCCACCTGAGGATCCAGGCCTGTTTCTTCCGGATTGATGTTCAGCAGTGTTGCTACCGCCTGGTCCAGCTTTTTACCGCTGGTAATATAATAATCAGAAAGGGCTTTTTCCTGTGCGGCCCGACGTACGGCAGGCGCCTTTGCCGCAGGCACGACGGCGCCATCTTTATAGGTCTGCGCGGAAGAATCTGCTTTCCGGATATCAGCGGCGCCGGCACATACAGGAACAGCCAGCACTGCGGCAAGGACGGACAGTGTTAAAAGGCGCGCGGCCATCTGTTTCCATTTTTTCATGGTAAGAAACCTCCCTATCTGTGTTTTTGTGGTTTCGTATTGATCTGTGTCTCCCTAATACTCTGACTTACGATAACTTGAAATGACTAATACCTGACCTTACTATTTATTATAAAGATAAAATTAAATTTTGACAAATGCATGGCAAAACCAAAGTTTCCTATAAATTGTGAAAGCCCCCTGTCGCACAACAGGGGGCTTTGCATAGGGGAGAAAATGTATTGTCTTTTCGAATCAGTTTTTTGGAATCAGGATGTTACCGGCAATCAGATTACACCGGGCGGGGTTCTTTGGGACCCTGACCGTCGTGCGGTCCCCTGTGTCCTCTCGGTCCTGGTACTCCCTGGCCGGGACCGGGGCCGAAACGGTGATGGTCTTTCTTCCATTGCTCTTTTTCTTCCGGAGTCATCTGTTTCCATTTCTTCCAGAAGGCCTCCATACGTTCCTGCTGGCGTTTATCCCGCTCCAGGAAGCGTTCTTTTTCTTCCGGGGTCATATTTTTGGTACGGTTTTTCACCATCTGGTCGTGTTTCTGTTTAAAATACTCATGCCGTTCGTCTTCCGTCATTTTGGCGATTTTTTCACGTTCGGCTTTTTTCGCGGCCTGACGTTTTTCAAAGGCTTTCTTTTCGTCTTCGGTCATGTTTTTCATGCGTTCTTCATTGACGCGGTTGATAAAGTTCTCGGTAGCTTCACGCCGTTCCAGGTCAGACATGCTCTGCCAGTTTGCAAAGAACTGTTCCCGTTCTCTGGCTAACTGCTGACGCTGTTCCTGAGTCAGTTTGCCGGGCCGGTCCTTCTTTTCCCCGTGGTGTCTGTGGAATTCTCCTTTGTGGTGACCGGGTCCGCCGAGGGAACCTTCGCCGCCATGGGGTCCGTGGAACTTGTCATGGTGATGGCCGGGACCCGGTTTGCCATGGTGTCCGTGGTGCGGACCGGGTTTATGATGCCCATCCTTGTGGATACCGAAGGGGGGATGGCCTTTTTCCATATCCGGCGCCTGCTGTTCGATTTTATTGTTGTAATCCAATCCTCTCTGCTGGGTTGCGGCATCTTCCGCTTCCGTAGCGGCAAATGCGGAGCCTGCCAGTACAGTGGCCAATACGCCTGCAGCAACTAAGCTCTTTTTCCAGTATTTAAACATGTTCATCTCTCCTTCTTTTTTATTTTTTCTGTCTTTTGCGTCTGCGTTTCCGGAACCGGAAGGCATTACGGCATGTTGAGTTCAGAAAGGTTTCCGGACAGTAGCGGTGTCATGAATTAAACCTGCCTGTGTGCCTTCTGTTCATGCTCATATTACTTGCAATTTATGACAAAACCATGTTTTTTTCCAAACAAAAATATGTTTTTCCTTTTGATGTTTTTGATGTATAATTAATCTGTATAAGTATCTTTGTAAGTCTGCAACGAGGGGGGCTGCATATGAACAAAGTATTGATTGCGGACGATAATGCGCAAATAACAAAAGTATTGAAAGATTACGCTGCCAAAGAAGGCTGGGGCAGCTATATTGCCTATGACGGGGACGAGGCGCTACGCCTGTTCCGGGAATTTTCCAGAGAGATCAGCATTGTTTTTCTGGACGTCATGATGCCGAAAAAAGACGGTTTTTCCGTATGTAAAGCCATCCGGGCTACGTCCCAGGTGCCTGTAATCATGATCACAGCCCGGAGCGAAGACGCGGATAAAATTCTGGGACTGGACATCGGGGCAGATGACTATATCGTGAAACCGTTCAGCGCGGCAGAGGTCATGGCCCGTGCCCGGGCGATCCTGCGGCGGATTCCCCAGCAGGAGGAGAATAAATCCCGTAAACTGACCGTTGCCAACCTGAGTATTGATATTGATAATTATATGGTTACCATTGATGGGACGGAAGTGCCCCTGACCAAACGGGAAAAGGAACTGCTCTGGCTGCTGGCGTCCAATTCCAAAAAGGTCTTTTCCCGGGACAACCTGCTGGACAGTCTCTGGGGATACGATTATTTCGGGGACAGCCGTACGGTGGATTCCCATATAAAACGATTGCGTGCCAAACTGGACGCCTTTGAACATCCCGGCTGGGCCGTGAAGACGATCTGGGGTGTGGGCTACCGGTTCGAAATCGCGGAGAAGTAAAAATTGTTCCGTTCGTGACCGGGTTTACGGACGGATGCCATCCGGTAGTTTTAGCCGTTTTGTTGCAGCGGCGGAATGGAGAGGGAAATGTTTAAGAGTAAAATAGCTGCGAAGTTGGCGGCCTATTTTGCGCTGGCCATTTTAGTATTCGCGTTTGTCATGGCCTTTTCGTTCGGCCATTTTTTCCGGGAGAACTTCATTGAACGGCAGCAGCGCTCGCTGGCCCACAGGGCAGCCAGCGTAGCGGCCATTATGGGGGACAATCTGGAGCGCTCCCGGTTGCGGGAAGCAAATGAAAAGAATACCGGAAACGCTGACGCCCGTGCTGCAAACAACGCTGGCAGCGGCACGGAGACTCCTGCTGTTTTCGGGCAGGATGCGGCGGGGAAAGCAAATCCGGATTCCGGAGGCAAGGCGGTGAATCCGGCCACCCTGTTGCGCTCCCGCCGGCTGATCGCCTATGTCAATATTATTACGGCAGACGATGTCTGGGTGGCAAACAAGGATGGGGAGATCGTGATGCGGACTCATATCCCGGAAGGGGATATGAAAGAAGTTCCCTACAATATCCGGGGTCGTGTGGAACACCATAACGGTCCCCAGGGACGGGATATCCCTCCTGTCTTTGAAGGTACTACTACGGTTAATTCCCTCCCACAGGTCTACCGGGACATGTTCCGCAAAGGCTTCAGGGGAGAATCCTCTGTACGGGAGGAATTTGACAAACGGATCAATGAGATGATGGTCCTGGCCGCGGCTCCTGTTTATGACAAAAATGGTGGAGTAGAGGGAGTCCTGATGCTGCGGGTGCCGGTATTTGGCCTGCGGCATGCATTCTATGAGGCGCTGGAAGTCTTCGGCGGCTGCCTGGTTCTGGCACTGATCCTGGCGCTGGCGACGGCCTGGTTCCTGTCCCTGAAATTTACCAGACCGCTGAACAAGATGAAAGATACGGCAGAAAAACTGGCTGCCGGCGATTATACAGCCCGGTGCTTTGTGCAGCAGAATGATGAGATTGGCGAACTGGCTGCCACTTTGGACAGTATGGCCGGGAAACTGGAGCAGGCCGACAGGGAAACACGGAAAACGGAAAAACTGCGGAAAGAATTTATCGCCAATATTTCCCACGAGCTGCGTACGCCGGTCACGGTGGTACGGGGCAGCCTGGAAGCGCTGCGGGATAAGGTGGTGACGGAACCGGCCGATGTGGAACGGTATTATGATACCATGTACAGCGAGACCCTGTTCCTGCAACGGCTGATCAACGACCTGCTGGATCTGTCCCGCCTGCAGAATGTGGATTTTCCCATTGAAAAGGAACCGCTGAACTTCTGCGAAGTGGTACAGGGCGCTGTGCGAAGTGCCCGCCATCTGGCCAGAGAAAAAAATATTACCGTGGACTGCCAGCTGGATACGCCGGTCTATAAGATGACGGGTGATTTCGGACGGCTGAACCAGATGCTGATGATTTTTTTGGACAATGCCGTGAAATTCAGCCCGGAGAACAGCTCCATCGAAGTAAAGCTGACGAACCGGCGCCTGACCATTGCGGATCACGGGCCCGGTATCAAAAGCGAGGATCTGCTGCATGTGTTTGACCGCTTCTACAAGACGAGAGGGGAGGACAATAAATCCGGCAGCGGACTGGGGCTGGCGATAGCCCGGGAAATTGCGGAACGGCATGTCATTGCTGCCATGATGCAAAGTGAGTACGGCAAGGGTACTACTGCGGTGCTGGAGCTGCCGAAACCGGAAGAACTCAGTGCAGAAGAAAAGGCGGAAGCGGGTTTTTGCTAAAAGACAGACTGCAGGAGCCGGTCATCGTGCAGACGGACGAATCGGTGTTTCCGTAACATAACATTTTGTTCAATTCAGGAGTTCTTACATGGAGTACGGTTGTAAAAATAAAATGGTACTGATTACCGGCGGGACCAGCGGGATCGGACTGGCCGCCGCCCGGGCCTTCTGGCTGGACGGGGCCGCTGTCTGTATCGTCGGCAGGGACCGTACAAGGGGCATGAAAGCGCTGGCGGAAATCGCCGGATGCAAGGACCCGGAGTCTGTGGTTTTTCCCGGTTTGCAGGAAGAAACGGATACATTCAGCGCTGCAGACGGGCCGGGCAAAGACGGGTCCGGAGCGCGGGACAGTTCCCTGCCGGGTACTGCCGAAGACCGGGCAAGACTTCGCTATATACATGCGGATGTGACGAAGCCGGCGGACTGCCGTATGGCGGCTGCCATAGCCGGGTATTGCGGGAAAGACCGGATCGATATCCTGGTGAACAGCGCCGGGATCTATCAGGAGAAACGGATAGAGAATGTTTCGGTGGCGGATTATAACCGCATCATGGATGTTAACGTCAAGGGAACCCTGCTTATGATACAGGCCTGCCAGCCGTATATGCTTCCTCACGGCGAAGCGGAAAACAGTGCAGCGCCAGACACAGATGCAGTAACCGGAACGGACGCTGCAATGCCGGAACCGGCGGTCGAAAATACGGGCAGCGCTACGGCATCCCGGGACCGCTGCATCATCAACATAGCCAGTGACGCGGGGATCGGAGGCAATTACGGCTGCCCCGTGTACTGTGCATCCAAAGGTGCCGTGGTGTCCCTGACCAAAGCACTGGCACTGGATCTGGCGCCGGATATCCGGATTAACTGCATCTGTCCGGGAGACGTGGATACGCCGTTGCTGACAGCCCAGCTGACAGCGGCGGACGGAGGGTATACCAAGGAAGACATGGGTGAGGGCTATCCGTTGGGGCGGATCGCGGCGGCGGAAGAAGTCGCCCATGTGATCTGCAGTGTGGCTTCCCCGGCTAATTCCTTCATGACGGGAGCAGTGATTCCCGTGGATGGCGGGCTGACCGCGGCAGGATGAAGGGAAAAGCAGGATGAAGTCCACGGCAGACTGGAAAAGACCGGAAGGTTTGCGGCTTTTTACACAATAATCAATAATGATTAAAGAATCTTTTACGTATGCGTATGTGTGATTCCGGAGAGAATATCATGGATAAAAACCAGCCGATCGGCGTCATTGATTCCGGGGTAGGCGGACTGAGCGTCTTGCGTGCATTGCAGAAGGCCATGCCCCATGAAACTTTTTTATATCTGGGGGATACGGCCCGGGCACCGTACGGAACCCGCAGCCGGGAAACCATCACCGCATTTGTGGCGCAGATGACGGACTGGCTGGAGAAAAAACGCATCAAACAGCTGGTGGCGGCCTGTAATACCATCACCGTGCTGGGAACGGATGTGATCCGGGGCACCCATTCCTTCCCCGTGATCGGTATGTCCAAAGGCGCGGAGCTGGTGCTGAAGACTACCAAGAACAAGCATATCGGCCTGATGGCCACGGACTTCACCGTCGGGATCGGGGCGCACCGTAAAGAAATCCGGGCGGCGGACCCTGCCGCAGAGGTCTACGGGGTAGGCTGTACAAAATTTGTCCCGCTGATTGAAGGAAACCGGTTTGGCAGTCCGGAACTGGAAGCGGCCATTGCTGAATATGCGGAGGCTTTGAAGGCAAAAGAGGTGGATACCGTGATTCTGGGCTGCACCCACTATCCTTTCGTGAAAGAGTATCTGGAAGCAGCCTTCGGGCCGGGGGTAACCATCATCGACCCGGCGGAGGCAACGGCGATGCAGGCGAAAGCAGAGCTGGAGCAGCGCGGTCTGCTCCGGACAGAAGGACAGGGAAGCTGTACTGTGTGCTTTACCGGCGATGTGGGTAAGGGAAAACTCCTGGCAGAGCGCATGCTGAATCTGGAAACCTGTGAATTTAAGAGGATAGAACTTGTTTGATCAGCGTTTCCCTAAACTTTGGTTTCCGGAACGCCCCGTAATGGTTCCCGGCATTTAACTTTTAATAAGAATCAGTTTTAGTTTTTTTCCCTTTTTGTACGTTTTTATTTTCAACAGCAGGAAAAAGTGGTATAATATAGAAGTTAGTTATAGGGTAGGGCGACTATGCCCATAATTCCTTTTGGCTTCAATGAAATAAAAATATAAAAGTTACAAAGGTGGTGAGTTGTGAATGTCCATACTGGATGAAATCAAGGCGGCTGAGGCTGCTGCCGCACAGGCGAAGAAAGAAGCTGCCCTGACCAGTCGCAATCTTCTGCGGGACGCGGAGGAGGCAGCCAACCGTGAGGCCGCTGCCATGATCACCGAAGCCCGTGCCGCTGCAAAGGATACTGTTGCCAAGGCCGAAGCACATGCCAAGGTCCAGGCAAAAGACCTGATCGCAGAGCGGGCCAGAGCCGACCGCGCATTGGCGGCAGCCGCGGAAGAGAAGCTTCCAGATGCTGTAGCTTACATTGTAGAAAGGGTTGTGGTTTAGTATGCTGATTGCAATGAAAAAGGCGACGCTCTTCGCGCTGAAGGAAGACCGAGACGCCATTTTGCTTGCGCTGCAGAAAGACGGCAACATCATGCTCATTTCGGAAGGCGAAAAGACCCCGGCGCTCGAAGGAGCGGACAAGGTGGGTGACCAGATTGCCAAGGCAAAAGATGCCCTGAAATTTGTTGACCTGCACGGGAAAAAAGATTCCATGTTCGCCTCCCGTCTTCCGGTTTCCTATGATTCCTTCCTCCGTGAATCGAAGGAAGGCTCAGCCCTGGCAGACCAGGTTGAGGAACTTTCCGGTAAGATCATGTCCCTCCGAAACGAGGCGTCCACCATGACAAGCCAGGTAGATGCCTTACAACCGTGGATCGATCTGGACATCCCGCTGGAACAGCTGGCTCCTACGAGCACCAGCGACTATTTCGCGGGCTACCTGCCGGAACTGGAAAAGGAAGCGTTTCTGGAGGATATCAAGGGGCTGGCGGCCGAACCCGTCGTGCTGCGTGAAGCACCGGAGGGGCGTGCCATGCTGATCTTCTGCCTGAAAGAAGATGCGGCACAGCTCAAACATTTCCTCAAAGCGCATGACTTTGCCGATGTAGTCTTTCCCAAGCGCACGGGACTGGTCTCGGAGATTACCGTCGATCTCACGGAGGCAGCCCGGGTGAAGAACTTACGCGCCGACGAACTGGAAGCAGAAGCCAAGAAAATTGCCGAAAGCAAGGCCGAGCTCCAGTTGTATTACGACCAGCTGATGGCCAAGGAGGAACGCCTGGCCAACGGCGGCGTGGAGACGGAAAAGACGTTTTATATGGAAGGCTGGGTTCGTAAGGACCGCACCGTCCAGGTTGAGAGGGCCATCCGGAGTGTGACGGATGCTTACCAGATCGAGTTCAGCGATCCGGCGGAGGGAGAGATTCCACCGACAGAGATGGAAAACAATGCCTTCGTATCGCCCTATGAATCAGTTATCGAATTGTATTCCAGGCCCCAGGCGGGCAGCATTGACCCGGATTTCCTGATGGCGCCGTTCCACTTTATCTTCTTCGGCATGATGCTTTCGGACGCAGGCTACGGCCTGGTGCTCACGATCGGTCTGCTGATTGCCATGAAGCTGGTCAAACCCCAGGGGTTTGGCGGCAAACTGGCCATGGTCATCTTCTTCGGAAGCATCTCCACGATCATCTGGGGAGCGCTGTTCGGAGGCTGGTTCGGACTGGAGCTGCATCCGCTGCTCTTCGTGCCCATGAAGGAACCGCTGAAGATGCTGGCCCTGTGCTTCGGACTGGGCGCCCTGCACCTGGTCTGCGGCATGCTGCTCAAGGCTTACATGCTCGTCCGGGACGGGGATGTCATCGGGGCCTTCTGCGATGAAATCAGCTGGCTGATCATGTTCGCAGGGTTCTTCTGCATGGCGTTCTTACCGGGTCCGGTCGGCAAGTATATGGCTATCGCAGGTGCTGCCATTATCGTACTGACAGGCGGCCGCGCCAAGAAGGGGATCCTGGGCAAACTGATGGGAGGTCTCCTGTCCCTTTACAACATCAGCGGATACATGAGCGATCTGCTGAGTTACTCCAGGCTCTTTGCACTGGGCCTGGCAACGGGCGTTATCGCCATGGTCATCAATACCATCGCGCAGATGCTCATGGAGGCGGGACCGGTCGGCACGGCAGTGGCCGTACTGGTACTCCTGGGAGGACACGTTTTCAATATCATCATCAATGTACTGGGCGCATTCGTACACAGCAGCCGTCTGCAGTACATCGAGTTCTTCGGCAAGTTCTATGAAGCCGGCGGCAAAGCATTCGTTCCCCTGGCGATTAGGACCAAGTACATGAACGTAACCAAATAAAAATTTTTATAAACGAAATTTAAGGAGGCAGTTAGTTATGATTACTTTAGGAACAGCCCTTGCGTTTGCAGGTGCAGCAGTTGCCGCCGGGTTTGCCGGCGTAGGAAGTGCCGTGGGTGTAGGTATTGCCGGTCAGGCAGGCGCCGGTGTCGTATCCGAGGATCCGGAAAAGTTCGGTAACGTCCTCGTACTGCAGGCTCTGCCGGGTACCCAGGGTATTTACGGATTACTGATTGCGTTCATTATCGTCCTGAACCTGGGCGTTATTGACGGCAATGTTAAGGACCTGACCACAGACCAGGGCCTCGCCATGTTCTGCGCCGGCCTGCCGATGGCCATCGGCGGCCTGATGAGCGGTATTTACCAGGGCAAGGTTGCCGCATCCGGCATTTACCTGTGCGCAAAACGCCCGGAAGAAACCGGTAAGGGCATCATCCTGGCCGCTATGGTTGAAACCTACGCAGTATTGGCCCTGCTCATCTCCTTCATCATGGTTAACGGCGTAAAGCTCTGACATAGGGAGGTAGACCGATGGCAGCAAACAAGATTATTCTCAAGATAGAGGAAGAAGGCGCCCGGGAAGCGGCGGAGATCGTGGATGCCGCTAAGAAAAAGGCTGCTGCCTCTACTGAAAAAATAACAGCTGCTGCAAAGGTGAAAATAGAAGAAATCAATGCCCAGGCCGCGGCCGATGCCGATGAGGCAGCCCGCCGCCAGATCCTGATCGCCGAACTGGAAGCCAGAAAGAACTCGCTGGACAGTAAGCGCAAGGTGCTGGAGGAAGCGTTTGCCAAGGCGGAAGAAACGGTCGCCGCGATGCCGGAGGAAAAATGGGAGCAGCTCATTACCTCCATCGTCGTGAAGTCCGCGGAAACCGGTACGGAAAAACTCTGTGTGCCGGCGGCAGACCGGGCGAAATACGAAGGAGGCTTCCTGACCAGACTGAATGCAGCGTTGGTCAAGGCAGGCAAGCAGGGCGGACTGACGCTGTCGGACGAGGCAGCGAAGTTTGCCGGCGGGATCCTCCTGCAAGGAAAGACAAGTGATTTCGACGGATCCTTTGCAACGATTCTGAGGGATGTCCGCACCCGTATTGAAAAGGAAGTGGCGGATATGCTCTTCCCTGCGGAGGTGAAATAACATGCCGCAGGCAAGTTACGAATACGCGGTGGGCCGCATCAGCCAGCTTTCTACGAAAATGCTGGACGCGGCCAAGCTGAGGCGTATCTATGAGGCAGGTTCTTTTCAGGAGTCGCTGGCGCTGCTTCTGGAGACCGGCTACGGCGGTTCCCTGACCCCCGAACAGCTTGCTTCGGAAGAAATTGACTATGTCATCCGCGAGCAGCTGCAGATATCCAGGAAGGTGGTGTGGGAGGTCACTCCCGCCCCGGAACTGACCAGTCTCTTCCTGCTGGAAGTGGACGGCCATAATCTGAAGACACTGCTGAAGGCACGCCTTCTGGGAGTGGAAGCTCCCGACGTGCTGATCGACGGTGGTTCCTTCCCACTGGAACAGCTCAAGGAGTGCGTGGCCAGTGCCAACTACGATGCCCTGCCCGACGCTTACCGCAACACCATGAACAAAATTGAGGCTGATCTGGCCCGCGGGATCGATTCCCTAAAATTCAGTGCCGAGATTGACAGAGCCATGTTCCGTCATATCAAGAGCGTGCTGGATAAGAAGAACGACCGCAGCTTTGTCCGGGATTACTTCTCCCTGCAGGCGGATTTCCAGAACGCCCGCAGCGTGATCAGGGCAAGGCTCCTGAACTGGGACGTGGACAAACTGCGTCTGATGCTTCTGGATGGCGGGGAAATAGACCACACCGTGTTCCTGGAGGGGATGGATACCCCCATGGAACAGCTGGGGGCAAAATTCAACAGAGGCAAAAACGGAAAACTGATTTCCCAGAGTGTAGAGGAATATGTTTCCACCGGCAATGCATCTGTTCTGAAACGAAAAATGGAAACGGCGCTGATGAATGTTCTGCGCAGTGTGAAATGGGATATGTTTTCTCTGGGTCCGATCATTGGGTACCTCATGGGCCGCGAGGCGGAAGCCAAGGCGCTCAGAGTCATCTTCGGGGCCAAGCGGGGCGGCTTCGACTACGAGCTGCCTGAACTGTACGCATAGAAAGGCGGATATCAATGAAGAAAGAACGAAAAATCGCGGTGATTGGCGATCCTGGTTCCGTAATGATCTTCAAGGCTATCGGTCTGGATGTGTATTACGAGGAACAGGCTCCCATGATAGAAAAACGGATACATAAACTGGCGGATAAAGGGTATGCAGTAATTTACATCACCGAAGAGGCCGCACAGCTGGTACCCGAGGCGATCGATTATTACACTACTGCGACATTTCCTGCCATTATCCCCATTCCGTCCGCCAAGGGCAGCCTGGGGCTGGGCATGAAAAGGCTGAAGGGCAATGTGGAAAAGGCTGTGGGCGCAGACATTCTTTTCAAGGAAGGGTAGGTAAATAGCCGATGAGTGGAACTATAGTAAAAGTATCAGGCCCGCTGATCGTTGCCAGCGGCATGGGTGACGTAGAACTGTATGACGTGGTCCGTGTCAGCGAGAAGCATCTGATCGGCGAGGTAATTGAATTGCGGGGCGACATGGCCTCCATTCAGGTATATGAGGAAACGGCAGGCCTGGGGCCCGGCGAGCCGGTAGAATCAACCGGTTCCCCCCTGTCCGTGGAGCTGGCTCCCGGACTGATCGAGGGTATCTTCGACGGCATCCAGCGTCCGCTGGACGTGCTGTACAACAAAGCGGGCGACCGTATCACCCGCGGCGTGGAGGTTCCCAAGCTGAACCGTGAGAAAAAATGGAAATTTGAACCGAAAGTGCATGTGGGTGACCATGTGGTTGGCGGCGACGTCATCGGCGTGGTCCAGGAGACCCCGGCCGTACTGCACAAGATCATGCTGCCCCCCCGTAAGGAAGGCACCGTGGAATGGGTGTTCAATGGCGAGGCGACCATTCTGGACCCCGTTTACAAGATCAAGGATAAAGACGGCAACGTGACGGAGTATCCGATGCTCCAGACCTGGCCTGTGCGCCGCAGCCGTCCTTACAAGGAAAAACTGCCTCCGACGGAACCGATGGTTACCGGCCAGCGCGTCGTAGACGCGCTCTTCCCCATCGCCAAGGGCGGTGTGGCAGCCGTACCGGGTCCTTTCGGCAGCGGCAAGACCGTTATCCAGCACCAGCTGGCCAAGTGGGCTGACGCGGATATCATCGTTTACGTAGGCTGCGGTGAACGCGGCAACGAAATGACCGACGTTCTGATGGAATTCCCGGAACTGAGCGACCCCCGTACGGGCCTGCCTCTGATGAAGCGTACCGTGCTGATTGCCAACACCTCCGATATGCCGGTTGCGGCCCGTGAAGCGTCCATCTATACCGGTATTACCATTGCGGAATACTTCCGCGACATGGGCTACAAGGTAGCCATCATGGCAGACTCTACCTCCCGCTGGGCCGAAGCCATGCGTGAGATGAGCTCCCGTCTGGAAGAAATGCCCGGCGACGAAGGCTATCCTGCGTACCTGAGCTCCCGTCTGGCCGAATTCTACGAACGGGCCGGCATCGTAAAATGTATCGGCAGCGAAGAGCGGACCGGCGCGGTTTCCGCTATCGGGGCCGTATCCCCTCCCGGCGGTGATATTTCCGAACCGGTATCCCAGGCTACGCTGCGTATCGTCAAGGTGTTCTGGTGCCTGTCGGCAGCCCTGGCCTATGCCCGTCATTTCCCGGCGATCGACTGGCTGCAGAGCTACTCCCTGTACAGCGACCGCCTGCGGAACTACTACAACACCTCCGTATCCCCCGACTGGGCCGGGATGGTCACCAAGATGATGAACATCCTCCAGGAGGAAGCGGAACTGAACGAAATCGTGCGTCTGGTAGGTGTGGATGCCCTGAGCTTCAAGGACCGCATCACGCTGGAATGCGCCCGCTCCATACGCGAGGACTTCCTGCACCAGAACTCCTTCCACGAAGTGGATACCTACACTTCCCTGGAGAAGCAGCATGACATGATGAAGCTGATCCTGACCTGGTACGACAAGGCGGAAGCCGCCCTGACGCAGCATGTACATCTGGATAAGCTGATCGATATGCCGGTCCGCGAGGAGATCGGCCGTATGAAATACATTACCGAAAAAGAGCGCGTGGAAAAATTTGGCGAAATCGCCAAGAGACTGGATGCTGCCTTTGCAGCACTGACAGAGGGAGGCGAACTCGATGCGTAAAGATTACAAGACGATTCGCGAGGTCGTCGGCCCCCTGATGCTGGTTGACCAGGTCGAGGGTGTCAAATACGACGAACTGGTGGAGATCCAGCAGGCTAACGGCGAAATCCGCAGCGGCAAGGTGCTGGTTATCGACGGCGACAAGGCGCTGGTTCAGCTGTTTGAAAGCTCCCAGGGTCTGAAGATTGACGATGCCAAGGCCCGTTTCCTGGGCCACGGCGTGCGCCTGGGCGTATCCCCGGCCATGCTGGGCCGTGTGTTTGACGGGATGGGCCGTCCCATCGACGGCGGCGCGGATATCATTCCCGACGAATACCGGGATATCAACGGCGAACCCATGAACCCGGCTGCCCGCGACTATCCTGCCGAATTCATCCAGACCGGCGTCAGCGCCATCGACGGACTGAACACCCTGGTCCGCGGCCAGAAGCTGCCGGTATTCTCCGGCTCCGGTCTGCCCCATGCCCAGCTGGCTGCGCAGATCGCCCGTCAGGCCAAGGTACTGGGTACCGGCGAAGGCTTCGCCGTTGTATTCGCGGCCGTAGGTATCACCTTCGAAGAAGCCAACTACTTCATGGAAGACTTTAACCGCACCGGTGCGCTGGCCCGTGCCGTTATGTTCATCAACCTGGCCAACGACCCGGCCGTAGAACGTATTTCTACCCCGCGTATGGCCATTACCGCTGCCGAATATCTTGCCTATGAACTGGGCATGCACGTACTGGTCATCATCACCGATATCACCAACTACGCCGATGCCCTGCGTGAGGTATCCGCAGCCCGTAAAGAAGTGCCCGGCCGCCGCGGCTATCCCGGTTACCTGTATACCGACCTTGCGACCATGTACGAACGGGCCGGCCGTATCAAAGGCAAGAAGGGTTCCATTACCCAGATCCCGATCCTGTCCATGCCGGAAGATGACAAGACCCATCCGATCCCTGACCTGACCGGGTATATTACAGAAGGGCAGATCATCCTGTCCCGCGATTTGTACCGCAAGGGCCTCACACCGCCCATCGACGTACTGCCGTCCCTGTCCCGTCTGAAAGATAAGGGCGTAGGCAAGGGCAAGACCCGGGAAGATCATGCCGACACCATGAACCAGCTGTTCGCCGCGTATGCCCAGGGCAAGCAGGCGAAAGAACTGGCCACCATCCTCGGCGAGGCTGCCCTCTCCAAGGTAGATAAGCTGTACGCGAAGTTCGCCGACGCTTTTGAAAAGGAATACGTTTCCCAGGGTTACGAAACCAACCGCAGCATCATCGAGACGCTGGACTTGGGCTGGAAACTGTTGGGCATCCTGCCCCGCAGCGAGCTGAAACGTATCCGTGACGAATATCTGGACAAATACTATGTTCCTGCTGCTACAGAGGATAACGAGGGGGAATAATCGATGGCAACCCAAGTTAACCCGACCCGAATGGAGCTTACCAGGCTGAAAAAACGCCTGGTAACTGCCGTCCGCGGCCATAAGCTGCTGAAGGATAAGCGGGATGAAATGGTCCGTCAGTTTATGTTGCACATTCGCCGTAACCACGCGCTGCGCCTGGAAGTGGAAAAGGCCCTGCAGGGCGTGTCCACCCGTTTTGCCCTGGCGAAGGCCCAGATGGGCGCCCTACGGATCAGCGAGGCCCTGCTCTATCCGGCCCGCGCGGCTGTTTACGAAGTAGGCATGCATAACGTAATGAGCGTGGACGTTCCCACCATCAAGTTTACCGGCGGGGAAGAGGCTACGGAAATTCCCTATGCCTTCACCTTTACGTCCAGTTCGCTGGATAACGCGGTCGTTGAGCTTTCAGCGTTGCTGCCCAAGCTGCTGGAACTGGCGGAAGTGGAAAAAACCTGCAACCTGCTGGCGGATGAAATCGAAAAGACCCGCCGCCGTGTAAACGCGCTGGAATACGTCATGATCCCCGAGATGCAGACCAATATCAAGTTTATCACCATGAAGCTGGCCGAGAACGAGCGCGCCAGTACCGTACGCCTCATGAAGGCCAAAGACATGATGGCCGCGCAGGAGGCAAAGGCACAGGCTGAAAGAGCCGCCAAACAGGCCGGATAAACTGTATCCTGAAATCCGTTACCGGAAATAACGCCGGTAACGGATTTTTAACTATCTTTTGCAGCCATTTTTTGATAAAATAATAACAACAGAACTGATACAAATATGTTTTATAAAAGGAGGCGCTGTATGAAAGAATTTACGTTCCACTATGGCAGAGGCACCAAAACCTTTTCTTTGGATGAAAGTAAAGTAATCAAAGAGATCCGCATGCCGGAGACCCCGGTGATGGAAGACGTGCAGCAGGGTGTGCTGGACGCCATCTACCATCCCATCGGCACGGAACCCATTGACAAGATCATCAAACCGGGCCAGACAGTAACCTTCATCTGCAACGACCCCACCCGGGTGGCCAACAGCTTCGACTTTATGCCGGTGCTGGTGAATGAACTGAACAAGCTGGGGATTCCCGACGAAAACATGCAGATCGTGTTCAGCCTGGGGACCCACCGCCTCATGACCCACGAGGAGATGGTGGAAGGCGTGGGCGCGGAAGTCGCCGGCCGCCTGAAAATGTACAACAGCGACGCCAAGATCGCGGAAGAATTTGAATATTTCGGAACCACCAGCCGTTTTACCCCGGTGCTGATCAACAAACGGATCTGCCACAGCGACCACATCATCCTGACAGGCACCATCGTACACCACTATTTCAGCGGCTATGGCGGAGGCCGTAAGGCCGTACTGCCGGGTTGCGCTGCCATGGAGACCGTGCGCCACAACCACAGCTTCATGCTGGATCCGCGGGCTGGGTTAGGCGCCATGGATGGCAACCCTGTCTACGACGACCAGATGGAAGGCGTGGCCATGTGGGCGGAAGCCATGAAGAAACGGGGCACCAGCGTGTTCCTGTTCAACGCGATCCTGGACGCGGAACACCGTTTCCTGCGCATGTTCGCCGGCGATTATATCGTGGCCCATAAAGAAGCCTGCAAGTTCGTAGACCAGGTCTACGGCGTAAAGATTCCGAAGCAGGCGGACGTGGTCATCGCCTCCTGCGGCGGCTACCCGAAAGATATCAACGTATACCAGATGCAGAAGACCATGGACAATGCCGTACTGGCCTGCCGGCAGGGCGGCGTGGTGATCCTGCTGGCGGAATGCGAGGAAGGCAGCGGCAGCGCAGTACTGGAAGAAACCTGCCGCCGTCTGGGCAGCATCGACGCCATTGAAAAAGAAATCAAAGACCGGTTCGTCATTGGGGCCAACAAGGCCTACGCAGTGACCCGCCTCTTCAAGAAAGCGCATTTCATTTTAGTAACCGCCCTGGACCGCCAGATGGCGAAAGACATGCTCTTTGACGGCGCTGTGGATACCGTGGAAGAAGCCCTGGCCGCCGCGGAAAAGTATGTAGGCAAGGATTACAGCGTAGTGCTGATGCCGACCGGCAGCCTGACCGTGCCGCTGGTGGAAGGGTAAGAAAAAATCTGCATAAATTTTTACGCTGTTAGTAACCAAAACAGCCAAAATGTGTTATAATATGTATTATAATAATAAAAAGACTGCAAAGATGCTGTTGAAACATGCTTTCTATGCAGTCTTTTTTGGTGTTATAATATATTTTCCTTTATTACGTGTAATAGGCAATAGATTATGGTATAATAAATAGATAAATTTAGTTTTCCTGCTATCAGGAAATTTACACAGCTTCCAGTGAAGTCTGCTGTGCTATGAACCATAAACACAGTATGTTTGGTTGTTTGCCTAAAAAAGATGCGCTCATTAAGTATAATCATCTTAACAAGAAATGAAGAAAACGACATAGAAGCCGCCGTCCAAAATGCCTGGCAGTGTGCAGACGAAGTGCTGGTTGTGGACTCCGGCAGTACGGACAGGACGGTGGAACTGGCAAAGAAAAATGGCGCCCGGGTGGTATTCCGCGCCTGGGACAATGATTTTGCCGCCCAGCGTAATTTTGCCCTGTCACAGACAGAAGCGGACTGGGTGCTGTATCTGGATGCGGATGAGCGCATGAATGATGAGCTGGCGCGCGCTGTAAAAAAAGTTGTTTCAGCCAATTCGTCAGAAGCAGGCGGAAAGAAACAGTACAGAATGCAGCGGAAGTCCGTAGCATTCGGGAAAAAATTCAGTTACGGTCCCCTGTATCCTGACTGGGTAACCCGCCTGTTTCCTCGCAAAAGTGTAAAATGGGTGGGAAAAGTCCACGAACGTCCGGAAAGTGACCTTCCTTTGGAAAAGTTGCTCGGGCATATTGAACACTATACCTACCGGGACTGGCAGGAGTGGGAAGAAAAGATGAGCCGGTACTCATCTATATGGGCGGAAGAAGCATATAACAGAGGCAGGCGCACATCATTGCCGGTTGCGTTGTTACACGGCGTCGGAAGTTTGATCAGTACGCTGATCCTGCGCCGCGGTTTTCTGGATGGCTGGATGGGGATATGCCTGAGCTGTATGTATTTTTCCTATACCATGTTAAAGTATCTGAAGCTATATCAAATACAAAGAATGAACGGAAACGGATTTATAAAATAACTGTTTTCTTCGGAGGTTTAGTAATTGCAGAGTCCGAGATTGTCTGTTATTGTGCCAGTTTACAATGTTGAAAAATATGTACGAAAAGTATTGATTCCATATTAAAACAGACCTTTACCGATTTTGAATTAATATTAGTAGATGATGGCTCAACTGACAGATGTGGAAAAATATGTGATGAATATGCGTTGTCAGATTCTCGTGTGAGAGTTATCCATCAAAAACATGCAGGAGTCAGTAACGCGCGAAATCAGGGTATCGATATTGCCCGGGGTGCAATCGTGGGATTTGTGGACAGTGATGATGCAATCTGTGCGGATATGTACGAAAGAATGCTTCGGTGCATGGACGCCAATCAATCTGATATTGTTTTTGCCGATACCTATATTGTTAGAAATGGGATAAAAACGTTTAGGAGCCCCATATATGAAAAAGACAAGTTTCTTGACCATAAAGAAGCAGTCAATGGAATATTAGATGGTACGATAGATAACGCTGTCTGGAATAAAATTTACAGAAGAGAAATAATTGGAAATATACGTTTTCCCGCAGGACGGGTTTATGAGGACGTTGCAACTGTTTACAAATTTATGGATCGGGCAAAAAAAGTCAATTATCTCTGCAAGCCTCTCTATTATTATATAAAAAGAAAAGATTCTATCACGAATACATCTTTTAATAGTAAAGGGAGATACGATTGCTTTTGCGGTTATAAGGAAAGGGCAGATTTTGCCGAACAACACCAATTAGAATGTGCGGAAAGATGTAAAGCCCTGGCATTGGAAACGGCATTGTCTACATTGACTGCTTTTTATGCAGTTAATGAAAGCCGTACTTCGGATAAATATCTGGATGTGACCGGTTTTATAGAAACTCATAATCTTTCCCGGTTAATCTCTCATCTTAAACCAAAACACAGATTTCTTATGTATTGTTATCAGTACTGTATTCCGGTTTACAAGTTATATGCTTTTTTATCGGCAGGATTTAAGAAAATAAAAAAGTGTTGAAGCATTAAAGAAGTAAATGATGGAGAACCTGATTCTGTCACGGGAGTTTCAGGATCGTACATGTTTGATTCATAGGTAACGGTGGGGCATCTTTTCTAAATATAGTTATTTGCCATACCGACTATGCTATGCTAAAATAAAACAGTGTATTTCTTTAGGAGGGGGATTAGTATGTCAAATTTATTTGGAGTATCACATCTGGAAAACTTTAAGGCTTCGCTGGACGAAAGGTCCCAGGCTGCAGTTGCTTCCGCCATTGAAAGAATTACAGAAATAAAAAAACGGGGCGGAAAAGTGATGGTGGTAACGGGAAGCGGCCCGAACATTCACGAAGGCGTTACCACGCTGATCGCGGAACTGATCCGTGTAGGGATCGTTGATGCGGTTTCCACCAGCTCCGCTGTTATCTCCCACGAGATGGCAGGTTCCCTGGACCGGGTCTTCCGCGTTGATGCCAAAGCTCTTGGCATGGACATGGAAAAAATGCCCCGGGGCGATGTTTTTGAATTCACCTGCATGACGGATGAAGAAATTACAAACTTAAAGCGCGAAATGCCGCTGGACGATGATTTGTTAAAACGCGGCAGGGAATTGCCCAAACAAAACGAAATCATCAAAGCGGCCGGGAACATGGCTTACCCCATGGGTCCCAGAACAGAAAAGGTCGCCCACGAAATTTTGGGCATGGCAAGAATGTACGGCCTGCCTTTCGAGACGGTAGCCGGCTGGGGCTGTGACGAGCATACCATGTTGGGGGCTGCAGCGCGGAAAGGCGTTCCGGTCCTGGTTACCATTCCCCAGCTGATCGGAGGCGGTGCCGTAGGCATGTCCATTGGCGATTCCATCCCGGTTTCCCAGCGTTCCATGCGTCTTTCCCGGATGCTTGCTTCCTGCGATGTCATCATCGAAAGCGCCGTGGCGCTGACCCAGGAAATCCACGACGGTCCTTTTGAATGTTATACGGGACATGGCATCTGGGCCTGGTGGTCCGGTCAGAATACCTATAACCTGCGGAATAAGAGCCTGATCCGCTTTGACCTGGACGAAAACCTGCGCCGGGCTGTGGAACTGAACCAGACCGTGCAGGAAGCCATTGACAAAGGCCTGCCCAAGACAAAGGCCGCCAAGATTCCGTTCCGGATGGAAATGTCGGCCTTTGCGCGGCATGAAAACAGCATCCCGGTCATTGGCGATATCGGCAAGGTATGGCCGCTGGTGGCAGCCGGCGTGGCCAAAAATCTGGGCATCGAACTGGAATTCCTGTCTGCGTCCCAGGATACGCCGGAAGGGGCGGCCATGCGGGAGTGGATCGTAGACAACGTGAAACCTTTTGACCGGGAAAAAATGCTTGCCCATACAAGGAGTTTTGAGCTGTAATCAAGTAAAATGCCCACCCGTTGTATGAACGGGTGGGCTACAGTTGTTATTATTTAAGGGAGAAGTCCATGAACAAAAAGAAAACCGGCCCAAAGCGTGTCGTCCTCCTCGTAGATAATACCCGGGGGCACTTTCATCAGTCACAGGGGATTGCCCGGTGGCTGGAACGGCTATGTGGAGCGGATATCCATGAAATCAAAGTTCCAATCCTTACCGGTCTGAGACGGTTTCGTGTCCTCAAGATGCAGGGCCGGCAACTTGCCTCCGCCTCCCCGGAAGAGGCTAAGGAATGGTTGAGGAAGGCGGGTTTTTCCATAGAGGCTCATGCGGACGTCCTGTCCGGTGAACCAGGGATTCTTTTTATGGCGACAGGCAACTCGGCGTCAACGTTCTGCCTTGCGTTGGGCAAGGCGCTTAACGGGCGTTCTGCCGTTGTCATGACTCCCGACGTGGTTGGAACGGAGCCCTTTGATTTTGCTATCGTCCCTGAACACGACCGTCCCACTCCTGCGGAAAATATCCTGACGACACTTGGCGCCCCCAATCATATCTATTTCCCGGAACTTCAGGCAATGGCGGAAGAATTCTTTGCACCTGTGAACCCCTTTCCCGGGAAGGTAATCGCTCTTCTGCTGGGCGGAAGTGATGCTAATTACGAACTTACGCCTTCCTGGGTTCAGTCTGTGCTGCCATCCTTATGCAAAGCGGCGGAACAGCAGGGGGCTGCCCTGCTCGTTACGACCTCGCCACGTACAGGGGCGGAAGCGGACTGTGCTGTTGAGAAGGTTTTTGCGGGAAGCCCTGCGACCCGTTATCTGCTTCTGGCCTCCCAGAGCAAAGATAATCCTGTACCCGCCATGTTGGGTGCGGCGACCCATGTCATTGTCACGGAAGATTCCGTGTCTATGGTCTCAGAGGCTGCAACGGCCGGTTTCCGGGTAGGACTGCTCCGGGTGGGCCGAAAGCAGACCCCGAAAACAAAAGTCCGGAATCTTTTCAGCGCAGGTACGGTACGTTTTGACGCGCTCTTTGAGAAAATGGCATCCAAAGGGTTTGTGGAGGACCTGGGGACTGCCCCGGATTTTGATGCTTTCCTGGGGCCTGAGGCCCGCAGGACAGAGACTCCGTTTAACGAGGCGAAACGAGCTGCGGAATGGATCATAAGCCGCTGGGAACCGGCAGAGGTGAAAAAATAAAATGAGGATCCTTCACATTGTTCCGGAATTTGAACAGGGGGGCGTGGAGCGTTACGTTCTGCGGCTTGCCAAAGAACAGCTTGCCCAGGGTCACCAGATTTTTTTGGCGACGGCAGGAGGAAAGCTGGAAACGCAGTTGCCCCGGGAAGTGGAGGTACTGCATCTGCCTGTCCAGAGAAAGAATCCGCTTACAGGGCTTTACTGTACCTTTTGCCTTGCGCGAAAACGGAAGCAATGGGATATTGTACACGTCCATTCCCGTGTACCAGCCTGGATTGCCTGGTGGACATCGGCCCTCACGGGGATTCCCTGGATTATGACGGCGCACGCGATCTATTCCCTTAACGCGGGGATAGCGCCCCTGAAACACGCCAACGGCGTAATCTGTATCTCCGATGCGGTGAAACAGCATCTGGCAGGGTATCTTCCGGCACGAACTGTCGTTGTGCCTAACGGTGTACAAAAACCAACCCGCTTCTGGGAGAAAAAAGGATTTCCCGATTACCCCCGTTTCCTCTTTGTGGGTCGCCTGACGCGCCTGAAAGGGCTGGACACGGTCCTCAGGGCTCTGGGGCAATTGAAGGACCGTCCATGGACACTTGATGTAATCGGTGACGGTCCCCAGCGTGCTGAGTTGGAGGCTTTGACGGCAGAACTGGGCCTTAAGGAACGGGTTACGTTTCTCGGGTTTCGCGATGATGTAGAAGCATGGATGGCCCGCTCTGGGTGTCTGCTTTTTCCTTCGTACCATGAGGGGATGGGACTGGTCGTTCTGGAAGCACTGAACGTGGGTCTGCCTGTGCTGGCTTCTGATCTGGACCCCCTGCGTCCCCTGGCATCGGGACCTCTCGTTCCTCCCGGTGATGTGGAGGCGTGGCATAGAGCCATAGAAGCGGTTCTGGGCGGAAGAAGCGCCAGTCCGCTTTCCGCGGAGAAACTGACCACGTTCGAGGAAACCGTCCGGAAAACGGAGGAGTTTTATAGAGAGGTCCTGGAAAGATGAAAGAGAAAAGGGAGCCTCGTCCGGTTTTACATTTGGAGACGCTTATTGGGCACGGCGGAACCCGTGAATGCTGGCAGCACCCATTAAATGATAATTTATGCGTAAAAGTGAATCTTGAGAACAGGAAAAACAATTCCCTGCTCTATGAGATTCACGTTTATGAACGTATTAAAAACCTGTTGCCCGGACTTGTCGCTGCAATTCATTTTGAATTGGTTGAGACTGATAAAGGAGTGGGACTTGTCAGCGACCTTGTCCGTGATGAAGACGGGACGATTTCACCGTGTCTTATTGACTATTTAAAAAATGGCGGAGACAGTAAGAAAATCCTGAATCCCCTCAACAGAATCATAAAAAGAATGATCGTGCGAGATATTTTTTTCCTTGATTTGAACAAAGGTAATTTTGCGGTACAAACACTACATGGCAAAAAGGCGGTTATTATGATAGATATTAAGAGCCTGAACCGTGCAGGATTTATGGGATTTTTACATCTTGAGAGAATTTTTGCGCCGCTTGCACGAAACATTATGTTCCGGAGAATACGAAGGTTATATAACGATTTGGGGTTGGAGTTTCCTTATGATGATATATGCCGGAAAAAAAGATTTCACACAATTTTTGTTACGAATTGATGGGTTACCCTGTAGTATGCGGGTAATCGACAGATAGATGATTATCATGCTACAACATAGGAATTTGGGAGGTTCTTATGAATTTCCGCGATAACACCTACCCTCTTGTCAGTGCCGTTGTGCCTGCGTATAACAGTGAGACATGGATCAATCGCATGCTCGAATCCATCATTGTACAGGACTACCCAAACATTGAAATTATTGTCGTAAATGATGCTTCGACAGATGCGACAGAAGAAGCCGCCCGTCGCACACTGGAGGGCTGCGGGCGTCCTTTTTGCCTTATTACCCATAAAGAAAACCGTGGTGTATCTGCAGCACGAAACACGGGTATAAAAGAGATGAAGGGCGAATTCGTCTGGTTCGTTGATGCGGATGATATGGCTGAGAATAACCTGGTTTCTACACTGCATTCCCTGATTGAGGAATACCAATGCGATCTGTCATTTTGCGGTTTAAAGAACAGGTTTGAAGATGGGCGCCCCGATGTTTTAGTCCCTGTGAAACTCGAAGGCACTAAAACTCGTAATGGGGAGGAACTTTTATGGCTGAGAGTGTTCTGCAAGATTGCTCCTACGGTCTGCGGAATGTTATTTCGGAAAAACTTCCTTCTTGAAACAGGCCTGCGTTTTCATGAAGGGTGCGCTGCAGGCGAGGATGTGGAGTTTCAGTTGAAAACCCTTTGCCGTGCCGGACAGGCGGCTTTCACTTCGGACTGCCTTTATATATACGTCCACCACGCGGGCATGGGATCGTTACGTGATACGGATACGAAAACGAAACAGATCCGCCGTTACCGGGATAACACGGACGCCCACCAAAGGACAGCCCGGTATCTGAGCGAACACGCCCCCTCTGAAAGGATAAAGGAACTGGCGGATTGTTTTATTATGCCACAAGCTCTCATCCGCCGGTTGACTCTTTGCGCGAGAACAAATGACAGGGCCGGGTTTGACGCGCTCCTGTCTGACGGTGAAACACGTAAGACGCTGAGCTCTTCAAAAAAATTCTTCTTCCAAAAACCGGAAGTCTATGGCAAGGCGTTCGCGTTGCTCCATTTTCCGGATCTTTATTACCGGCTGAGGAGCAGATAGTTTGTTTTAAGGGAAAAAATTATGGATAATAGTTTTATTGGTTTAACCCATAATTATTTCATTGGTAAAGGGACAAATATGGCGGTTTATATTAATCCAATGAATCCGTCGCAATGCATTAAAATCAGAATACGGGAAATACGAGATTATTATCTGGAAATGGATTATAGAAAATCAAGACAACGAAGAAGGCTTCCGCAATCATCGCTTATGGTAAAGTACTATGGCGAGGTTGAAACAAACCTTGGAACCGGATACGTCTACGAACGGGTTGCCGAGTATGATAGTTCTACAAGCCTGTCAATCCACGATTTGGCCCAATTGGAAATGTTGGCCCGTGAAAAAGGCTGCAACCTGAAAGAAATAGCGGGTACTGAAAAAGAAATTCCTTGCGTAAAGGATGTTATAGTAAAACTATTCGGGGGGATTTTACAAGACAGAGTAATTGTCCACGATTATAATTGTTTCAATTTTATGGTTCAGTTTAGTACGCCTAAATCCTGGAGAATACGAATAATTGACGGTCTGGGTTATCGGGTTCTTATTCCCCTGGTCTACTACATTGACTATTTTAGTGTACGTCAAATCAGACGTTTTCAGCTTCGCTTCATCAATTCGTTTACAACCTTACAATTTCCGGGATTCTTTTCGGAAGAAGAAATTAAAAGTCTGAAAATATCGTTGAATGAATAACGCTCCGTAATTCATCACAGTTTGCGGCATTGATCCTGACTTTGCCATGTGCGGTATTTTTCCGGGTGCAGTTGTTGTCCATGTTACAAGATTGAGAGGATAGGATAAAAAAGGGCAAATCAGATGAAAATTGAGCAGATAAAACAGCTTTACACGGAATTTGGCCCGGAGACAGCTCTTTCATCCGTCTGCGCGTCGAGATTTAAGAAAGCCGCGCCGTGGAAACACCGGTGTATTCTGCGCTATCTTAAAGAAGGATACAGCGGGTTAATATCCCGTTATAAGCAGGGGCAGACGAAAACGAATGACGCAGCTTCAGAGATACCAGGCGCTGTCTGGACTATGTGGTGGCAGGGGGAAGATAACCTGCCGGAAGTTGTCAGAATGTGCCATGCCAGTGTCAACAGACACAGAGGCAATCATCCGTTCAGGATCATAACCCGCGATAATTATCAAAACTTCGTCAGCCTTCCGGATTATATCATGACTGAAAGATACTTATAATTTAAATAAACTTACAGATGTAATCAAAGGCGGAGATTCCCGCTATAAGTCTATTTATAATGGTATTTCTTTTTGCCTCGGGCATTGCTCTGCTGAAGATATTTTGCTCATCCATGATGCTGTACGGCCCTGCATAACAGAAGAAATACTAACCGACAGTATTGAAAAAGCACAGAAACTTCGACAATTAATCTGATGCACTCTTTTGATGCTATGATAACAGATTATTCTGCGGCATATCATGAATTCCTTTTACTTGACAGACCTATTGGCCTTTCCATAGATGATTATGATATATATTGTGAAAAGCCCGGATTCAGCTTAGATTATTTTGACTGGATCAAGGGCTTTTATATGAAAAATTTTGATGATTTGTTTGCGTTTATTCAGGATACCCTTGAAGGCCGGGATGTTTCCAAATCCCAAAGGGAATCTGCCATGCTCCGGATTCATAAAAACAGAGATGCAAAATCTACTGTGCGGGTAGTGGATTACCTTATACGCTGTGCGAAATTGTAAAACGGATAATATCACTAAACTGGTATCTGACAGTATCGTTTACGTCGATAACAGCAGGTATTAGGGATTTTTCGGATAAAGAGGTTCTAAATTGAGAAATGAAAAGCTGATTTCTGTTATTATACCGGTATACGGTGTAGAAAATTATATTAGCCAATGCCTGGATTCCATTATTAATCAAAGCTATAAAAATTTAGAAATCATTGTTATTAATGATGGTACCAAAGATAGAAGTGCTGAGATAGCTAAGGAGTATGCCCAAAAAGATAGCCGTATCAGAGTATATGATTATGAAAATGGCGGGCTGAGCACAGCTCGCAATCGAGGTTTGGACCTTGCCAAAGGCGAATATATCTCTTTTGTAGACAGTGATGATTGGCTTCATCCGGATTTTTATAAGATACTGGCAGATGCGTTAGAAACAAATAATGCTGACATAGCTAAATGTTCTATAGTTATTACTGATACTGTAAAAGAAAGAATTAAGGATTTTAAAAAAACAAAAGTCCGAAAAGCTGCCATTGATTTATTTTTTCATCAAGGACTTTTGTGGAGAGTTGTCTGGAATGCTCTGTATAAAAGAGAGATTGTTATGGATGTACGTTATCCTGCCGGTGTAAATTTTGAAGACAACTACGCTTCAGGTATGTATATTTTTAAGGCAAAAAAGGTTGTAGAATTAAAAGATGCTCTTTATTATTACAGGTATAATACCGCCGGAATCACTAAAGGGGTTCAGAAGTATCCCTTTGACTTGTTAATCGTAATCAGCAGGTTGAGAAATGATTTGTTCAAGTCAGGTTTTACTGATAAAAGAATGGATTCGCTTGTTGCCGCTGAAGCTTTTCGTCTTATCAGAGACAAAGGGGCTTCCCGCAGGTACCGCATAAAAGCAATAGACAAAGAATGGTATGAATATATTAAAAATAACTTGAGCTCGCGGAGAAGAATAAGATTATACTACTTGTTACATAAAATGCATATTGAGATTATTTGATTTGATATATTATATCATGGACTCTGCCCGCAGTATTATTGTAATTGAAGGAAACCGTAATTGGTTTGAGGTGGGACAATGCCAAATTTTATAAAACATATAAAACTTTTACGCTTCATCGATTATAATTTTAAAGCGCGCAAAGTTCAGGCAATTTTGCTTAACACTCCGTTGCACGGAAATATCGGCGATCATGCTATTGCAGTAGCTGAAAAAGAAATCCTGTCAGCTATGGGCATCAGTGTGTTGGATTTTCCGTGGGAAAAGAGATATTTTAATGTACTGGCAAAATTAACACCACATGATAAAGTAATATTAGTACATGGCGGTGGCTATATCGGAGACTTGTGGTTAAATGAGGAAGAAAAGCTGGAAAAAATTATACAGGCTTTTAAGCATCACAGAATTATAATTATGCCGCAAACTGTATATTTTGATTTAGAAACCGTAGAGGGAAGGGAGTTCTTTGAAAGAGCGATGAAGATATTTTCTGTGCATCCGTCGCTTACCATATTCCTCAGAGAAAAAAACAGCTATGAGTTTATGAGAAAAAATATGCCGAAAGTTCATGTTGAACTTGTGCCTGATATTGTCATGCTGCTTCAATATGGCGTTAAGACTTCCCGTAGCGGCATTTTAGTTTGTCTTAGAAATGATAAAGAAAAAACAATGACAGAAGAAGACAGAAGAATTCTTCTTACATTAATTAATAGAAACTATGATAGAATCACATATAGCGATATGGTAGTAAACAGAAACATCGGACCGGAAGAAAGTCATCGTATGGTGCATCTCAAACTCAGGGAATTTGCAGCTTCTGAGTTGGTAATTACTGACCGTTTGCATGGAATGATCTTTGCTGCGGTAACGGAAACACCCTGTATTGTATTGAACAGCCGAAGCCATAAGATCAGAGGCTGTTATGAATGGCTGAAAAAATTGGGTTATATCCGGTTCTTGAATGATATTAATTATGTGCCGGATGTTATCGAAGCATTAAAAGCGATAAAGCCGCTTTACGAGCATGACGCAATTATTAATGAAATGGAACCATTATTCAAAACATTAAAGAAAGATTTTGCCAGCTGATGATGCGACAGAGGTAAATAGTATAATCAATGGGGAGAAAAAGAGTTGAACCGGTTGCGGATTGAGAAAATTGATATTATAAATGGTAAAAGAGTTATGTACCATTATTCTGTTTCTGGTGAATGGGCAAAGTATTTTTCTGGTCAGCGAACATCTTTTATTGAATATGATTCAGACATTTCTTTTGTACCGGACTCTGTTCTTGCGATACCTTTTGTTTGTAATGTACTTCCTGCTTTATGGCTTTGTGATGCTGAGTTATTTGTAGATAGTCTGGACAGGGATTTCTTAGAGAACTTGCCTTTCGTTAAGGAAGGCTACTGTAAGATGTATCCCATGCTTAGCTTTGGTGGAAGAATACACACGAAAGCTGAGAAAGTGAAGCCGGAAAAATCACCCAGAACTTCAGCCTGTTTTTTCAGTGGCGGTGTGGATGCGCATACGACTTTATTCCGGCATTTAGATGAAAAACCGGATTTGGTAACCATTTGGGGTTGCGATGTTAAGTTAAGCGACAAGGCTGGCTGGGATAATGTAATGAAACATGTAACAAATACGGCTGAGACTTACGGAGTGAATTTTCATGGAATAAAGAGTGATTTTCGCGGTGTTCTGCAAGAGTCTAAATTAGGTAAACTCGTACGTTCGATAGGAAGTGGATGGTGGGTTAGTTTTCAACATAGTATTTCAATAATCTCCCATGCAGCTCCACTGGCATTTGTTTTTGGCTGGGAAAAAGTTTTCATTGCATCTTCTATTACTGAAAAAATAAGAGATAAATTTCCTTATGATTGCGTTAGCGTTCCGTCAATTGACGGTCATTTGTGGTTTTGCGGTTGCCGCACGATTCACGATGGCTATGAATTGGAGCGGCAGCAGAAAGTTGCTTATCTTGTCAAGTGGCGCAACAAGTTGCACAAGCCTTTAAAACTGAGGGTTTGCTGGGAATCGGAAGGTGGAGAGAATTGTTCGCATTGTGAAAAGTGTTACCGGACTATTTTAGAGTTGGTTTCTGAAGGGGCAGATCCTAATGAGTATGGGTTTTTCTGGAGGATTGAGAACGTTCGTCGTTGTAAGCATGAAATGTTGTATGAAACAAAAATTCCGAAAGATTTAATAGAGCATTTTTATCTTCCTATCCAAAGAAGATTACAAGAGAACAGGGAAAATATCAATAACTATGAAGAGTACCGTTGGCTTGTTGAATGTGATTTTTCAAAATTTAATAATACAGTTGAAAAACGGCTTTGCAAAACAAAATTAGGCAAACTTCTTGTCAAAATAGTTCATAAGTAATATAAGACATAGATACAGCCGGTCGCAAAAAGTTCCGGCATTCATACGAATCGTTTAGCATTAACGTCCTGTCAGGCTGGTAAAGGGAGTTGCGTTTCTGTGTCGCATGTTGAAGAAAAAGCATTAATTAAATATTTGGCCGTTTCTGTAACCTTTATGGTCTGTATATTACGTGTTTCTACGGCAGTATCGCAGTTTGCCGGCGGAGTTTCTTTGTTGCTGGGGATTTTATTGTGGCGTAAGAACAGGGACGGTCTCTCTGTCCCTGATGAAATAAAAGGATACATGAAAGCGTATGGAATATTTGTTCTGTCGACGCTGCCATCCATCGTTTTTTCGGATAATCCGGTTGCCAGCGTCAAATCTTTTTTGGATTTGTGGATCTGGCGTTATGTGATATTTGTAGTAATTGCAGTTTTTATTCATCGGAGAGAGTACCTTGTCAATATGCTGGCCGCATATCTGGCTGTGAGTTCTGTTGAGTTCTTGTTTGCGCTGGTACAGGTAATAAACCATGTAAGGCCGGATGGCCGCGGGGTGGGATTTGGCGGTCAAAGTATGGTGCTGACGCTTGGAGGCATTCTTTGTATGCTGTTGCCCGTTGTGCTGGTCATCCTCATGGACTCCGGCTTTGAAAAACGGTTAAAGAAAACGGCCTTTTTTGCTGTTATCAGCATTCTTGTGGGCCTTATATGTAATAAAAGCCGGGGTGCCTGGCTGACAGATCTGATTGTGGTACCTGTGGCCACATTCCGGTATTTAAAGCAAAATAAAAAATATCTTGCGATTGTATTGGTGGTGTTCCTTGGCATAGCAGGGTTTATGGCCAGCAGTCCGCAATATGTACAGCGAGTGAAATCGATTACCAATACCACTACAGACCGGTCGAACGCAGACCGGATCTGGATCTGGAAATCTGCTGCGGATATGATTCGGGATCATCCGGTAACCGGCGTTGGGTCAGGCCGGTTCCGGGAACATTATAAAGATTATAAATATGAACAGGAAACGCAGAATCTGAGCCATGTCCATAATAATTTCTTTCAGGTAGGCGGTGAAAGCGGCATAATAGGATTAGCAGGCCTGCTTTATTTTGCAGGGTTTTATTTGTATACAAGCGTACTGAATTACCGCAAAAACAATAATCCGTATGATATCCTTGTCTTTACAACTTTTTTTGGATACATTTGCCTGTTCGGGCAAATTGATTATTCGTTGGGATCGTCAACCGGGATGCGTATCATGTGGTTTTTACTGGCAGTTTTATTGGGATTGAAAGAAACAGAAAATAAACCTGATGAAATACAATAGTTTTCTGTATTTCTGTGAAGGGTGGCGTGACGTTGCGTAAAGAAGAGGTTTATAAAATTTCTTTTAAAGATAAATATGCTTATATCCTGCTGCCGGTACTTCTGGCCATTGCGGATTATTGTGCTGTGCTGGCAGCGGAGCAGCTGGCGTTTACGCTGCGGAATTTCCTGATTACGGATCACGGATCATTGTATATTTCCCAGCTGCATTTTTATGTGGTCTGTCCGGCAATATTTCTGTTGTTTATGCATATTTGCCAGCTTTATACCCGTCAAATGCAGTTCTGGCGGGTAATTGCCGGAATTTTTAAAGCCTGCTTATATGGCATGCTGACAGAGGTTCTTTTCTTGTATGTGGTTCAGGCTGCAGGGACTACGTCGCGTCTGTACGTGGTATTGCTGTGGATTTTGACTTTTTTAATAATCCTTCTTTTTCGTTACATTATAAAAATTGTATTAAATAAAAAAGACATTATCTCTGAACCGTTACTGCTTGTTGGAACTGGGGTCAACGCGGAGATTGTTATAGCGCATTTGCGGTCAGATATGGGTTTTCCATATCGGTTTATCGGGTATCTGGAAGATGGGCAAGCGACTCCTGCTGCAGCGTTTCCGCAATTACCGAAACTAGGCTCGCTTGTGGAGGCAGCCTCCGTAATCAAGGAAACCGGTGTGCAAAAAGTGTTGATTATTGCATCAGGTTTCAGCCAGGAAAGAATGCAGAATATGATTTACGAATTGCAACCACTGGTCCGGGGAATCAGTGTGATTCCGGATATGGGGATATTGCCTTTCCTGACCGTGGATATAGAAAGCCTGATTGATGGGCGTGTGGTTATGTTCCGAATGCGAAATAATTTAAAAAATAAATGGAATCGCCTTTTCAAATTTATATTTGATTGGTTTGTTACCCTGCTTGGCGGCATCGTAATCGCCCCGGTTATGCTGGGTATTGCTCTTTGGATTCGGATGGATTCCCCCGGACCGCTCATCTTTAAACATAAACGCATCGGCCAATACGGAAAAGAGTTCTGGTGTTATAAGTTCCGCACCATGTGTGTGGATGCAAAAGAAAAACTGGAAAAATTGCTGGAAGAGAATCCGGAGGTAAAAAAAGAATGGGAAGCGAATTATAAACTGAAAAACGATCCCCGAATTACCCGTAGCGGAAAGTTCCTGCGCCGTACCAGCCTGGACGAGCTGCCCCAGATTTTCAATGTGCTGAAAGGGGAGATGAGCCTGGTGGGACCCCGGCCTATTGTGGCGGAAGAAGTTCATTATTACGGGAAATTTATTGAAGATTATTATATGGTACGTCCCGGCATTACCGGTATGTGGCAGACCGGCGGGCGCAGCGATACCGGCTATGAACAGCGGGTGCAGATGGACAGCTGGTATGTGCGGAACTGGAACATCTGGTTCGATATTGTGTTGCTTTGGAGAACATTCAGAGTGGTGTTGAATGAGAAAGGTGCGTATTGATTGGCTTGTTATGAGGGTCAGAACATACTTTTTCTGTAACGCAAAGTAAAGCAGAACAAGGTGGAGTTTAATGAAAAAGTTACTGCAGATTTCCAATTATATGTATCCGAATATTGGCGGAATTGAGCAGGTTGCGCGTGATATTGCCAATGCTTTTGCCGCAGATGGGAACTATGAACAGAAAATCATCTGCTTCAATGAGACAGCGAAAGATGGCGATTATATCTGCCATCGAAATGAAACCGTACATGATGTGGTAGACGGAGTTGAAGTAATACGTTGCGGCTGTATTACGAAAAAGGCATCCCAGTCAATCTCATTGACATTTCCGGGCGAATTAAAAAAGGTGATGGATGATTTTGATCCGGATATTGTAATTTTTCATTATCCGAACCCTTTTCAAGCGCAGTTTCTTCAAAGATATTTTAAACGGAATTTCAAATTTGTTCTGTATTGGCATTTGGATATTGTAAAACAAAAAGTTTTGGGCAAGTTATTTTACGGGCAGACGCTTCGGCTTCTGAATCGTGCAGACGTTGTTGTAGCAACGAGTCCGTTATATATTGAAGGCAGTCCGTTTTTAAGCAGATATAAGAATAAATGCCGGGTGATTCCCAATTGCATCAGCGAAAATCGTATGGTGGTAACTGATGACATTGAGCAGAAAGCGAAACGTATCAGAGCAAACAATAAAAACAAAATAATCTGTTTTGGAATAGGAAGGCATATTCCTTATAAAGGCTTTACCTGTTTAGTGGAAGCCTCCAAATATCTTGATGGCCGGTTTATCATCTATATTGGAGGGCGGGGCGAGTTAACAGAGCAACTAAGGGTGCAAGCTGCAGGAGATAATAAAATTGTCTTTTTGGGGCGTATCAGTGACGAAGATCTCATTGCGTACTATCTTGCTATGGATATTTTCTGCTTTCCGTCCATTACTAAAAACGAAGCGTTTGGTATCGCATTGGCGGAAGGTATGTTTTTTGGCAAACCGGCGGTTACATTTCACATTCCCGGTTCCGGCGTCAATTATGTTAATCTGAAAGATGTCACCGGCTTAGAAGTCCCTAACGGAGATAGTCAGGCATATGCAGGCGCCATAAAGATGCTTGCAGATAACGCTGCGTTGAGGAAAAGAATGGGATCGGAGGCAAAATGCAGAGTAGGGAAACTGTTTATGACGCATTCATTCAGGACCAGTATTTTAAATGTTATTCAAAGTTTATGAGTATATCAGGTGTTTTTTTAACGGGGCTGTCGTCGTTATTAACCCGGCATGAAGCGCGCCATTAAAGGTATTACAGAGCTCCATATTATAGAGATTCAAATTGGTAATGAACTGACAGAAGAGGATATTGAGAGAATGAACTGGAACTGGGAGCAGATGGATGAGAAACAAGTATGCAATTAATGGTCTGTTTCTTACACAAAATGTAACGGGAATACAAAGGTTTGCCTATGAAGTAACAAAGGCACTGGATCAGATTTCTGAAAAAAACGAACTTGTTCTGGTAGTTCCCGATGTAGATAATCTGGATTTACCATTCCAAAATATATCTGTGGAAAAATATGGTTCGCTAAAGGGAATTTTGTGGGAACAGATAAACTACCCGTCTTGCCTGAGAAAAAATAAGTATCAGGCACTATGCTTGGCTAATGTGCTTCCGCTGTCTTACCGAAAGGGTATTATTACCATACATGATGTGAGCTACAAAGCCAATCCTCGATTTTTTACCGGCCTGCGAAACCGGGTATCTGCTTTTTGGCATTGTGTAAACTATCATGCAGGGTTCCATTCAGACATGGAGATACTTACCGTTTCAAATTTTTCAAAAACGGAGATCCGAAAATATTATAAAGTGGATGCTGAACGAATTCATGTTGTTTATCCTGCCTGGCAGCACATGAACAGCATCCATCCGTCGGAGACATTGTTTGAACGGTATCCGCAACTGAAAAAAAAGAACTATTTTTTCTCTATGGCATCACTGGCTCCGAATAAGAATATAAACTGGATCATGGAAGCGGCAAAACAGCATCCGGACCAGTTGTTTGCAATAGCCGGAGGCGGCCGGTTTAATGGGGATAAACCCACTAATACACTGTTTTTGGGTTATGTTTCCGATGCAGACGCCAAGGCGCTTATGGCAAATTGCAAAGCGTTTTTATTCCCAACCCTTTATGAAGGCTTTGGCATGCCGCCGCTGGAAGCAGCAGCATGCGGGGCATCGCAGATTATTGTTTCCGATACGCCGTGTATGCGGGAAGTTTATGGGGAATACGCGTCTTACGTGAATCCCTATAAACCGGAAGAATGGATTATTGAAGAACGTAAAAATGACAATTTGAAAGAATTGCTAAATAAATATTCTTGGAAAGCGACGGCGGAAGCTATAAAAAGGCTGATAAAAGATACAGAATCAGAATAGTTTTTGGAGGAATTTTATGTATAACTATTTGGTGGTTGGCAGCGGCCTGTTTGGGTGCGTATTTGCCCATGAGGCAAAGCGGCGCGGCAAGTCGGCGCTGGTCATTGAACACCGGAACCACACTGGCGGCATCATTTACTGTGAGGAAAAAGAAGGAATCAATATCCATAAATACGGGCCTCACATTTTCCACACGGATGATAAAGAAGTCTGGGAGTATGTGAACCGGTTTGTGGAGGTTAATAACTTTGTGAATTCCCCGGTGGCCAATTACAAAGGGGAAAGGGTAATGTGAGTTAAACATAGACAGTGTGGTCATTCAGACAGTTATCAAAAAAAGCTGCCGGGAACCTAAATTCCCAGCAGCTTTTTCATGTCCAGTATGTTGTTTTGCATGGCTTTGGCCCGGCGGTTGACGTCGTTCATTTCTATGGGGCAGCAGCGCTCCAGGATGCGGTCGTAGATCCGTTTCTTGGCTACGGAACGGGGATTCAGCAGATCCTGCTTGGTCAGGTTGGTGGTGATGATCATGGGCAGGCCGGCCCGGTAGCGGCTGTCCACGATGCGGAAAATCATATTGTCGATATACTTGTTGTCTGCTTCTGCATCCAGGTCGTCCAGTACCAGCAGTTCAAACTTGTTAAGATCTTCCACTTCCATGGTGCGTTGGGCCTTTGGCGCTGTCAGTTTGTCAAACAGCCGGTCAAAGTTGCTGACCAGGCAGGGGATGCCCTGTTCGATGAGGGCGTTGGCAACAGCCGCAGCGGCGAAAGTTTTGCCGGAACCGCAGCTGCCGTAGAGCAGCAGTCCCTGGCCTTTGACACGGCACTCGCTGAAATGTTCCACATAGCGTTTCATGATGGCCGTATATTTGGGACTGGCGCCGTCGTCCCGGGCAAAGGTCCAGTTTTTCAGTACTTCGTCAGAAAAACCCAGCTCCCTGTACCGCTGTGCCTTTTCCATGGCCTTGCGGCGTTGCTCGTTCTGCTCCTGCCTGGCCAGCGCATCCTTCTGGCACTGACAGGGGATAGGGAACCGGTAGGTTTTGCCGCGCCAGTCCCGCACGTGCTGTTTTGGCGTATGGCAATGGCAGCAGTACAGCACGCCGTCAATGCTGTAGTCCCCTTCGTGCTTTCCCCATTCCACATGATCGTCCAGTTCGTCATAGCCATGGGATGCCCAGTCGTAGCCGGGCTCGTAAGGCCTGGCGTCCGGGTTGAGGGGAATGGTGTACGGTACTTGTTCGATGACGTGGTTCTGGAATATGTCGTTCATCCTGTTTTCTTCCGGTCTGTTCATGGGTTGTCTCCTGTCGCCGCGTCGCTGCTGTCCGTCCAAACCTGATTGATACCCTGAAGATCCTGCCCGCTGTAGCCCAGCCGGCTGTTTTGATCGTTGCTGTCCTCATCCTCTTCATCCAGATAGTTTCCGTTCCGTACTTTTTCAAAGTTTTCCGGCAGGATGAACCAGTCAAAGCGGATCTGCCAGTGATTGGCTCCGCCTCCCAGCAGGAAAGGGCTGCGGGCGATGGAATAAATGGCGCGGATGATTTCTTCTTCCGGATACTGTGCAAGCAGCATTTCCGTCCGTTCCTTCCGCCGGCCGGTAAAGCGTACAATCTTTTTCAGGGGAAGCCGGTTCCATGCTTCCGCGATGCGGCGTAGCTGGCTGGCTAAGCTCTCTCTTTCCGGGTCTTTTTCTTTCTCTTTTCTTTGTGTTACTTTCTTTTCGCTTTCTTTTTCCCCGCCTTTCTCTCCGGACAGAAAAGACAGTGCGTCCGGGAGAGCAGCCGGGTCGCCGCCGGCGGACGGAAACGCAGGTTGGATAGAAAGGATGTTGATCTGCAGGGTTATGGTGTAGCCGTTGCAGATTTGTGTGATAATGCTGCTCATAGTGTGCCTCCGTAAGGGAAACGGCTGACAGATGCGATAGTCCGACAGCTGTTCCCTCTGATAGTTTTATAACTCAATACAGTAATCCGACAAAAAAAGCCAAAGCGGAACCTTTTTCTGCAGATTTTTTGCAAAAAGGCAACGTTTTGGCTTTTGTTTTTGGAAAACCGGATTCATATATCCGGGAAATAACGGGATATGAATCTGTACTCCCCTGCTTTTCTATGTAGCTTACAGAACCTGCAGCGACGGATAGTGCGCTTCAAGATATTGGCGAATCCTGGCAAGGGCGCGCTGTTTCAGCCTGCGCAGGTACCGTGTGCTGCAATGGAGGTCTTTTGCTACTGACGAAGGAGGTTTATTCTCTATGATGATTTTTTCTACAACAGTTTTTTCTTTCGGGGAAAGTATCCGCATGGATTCCTGCAGGACTTTCCGCAGGAATTTCCTCTCAAGTTTGCGGTCCGCCTGCATTTCACAGATGGGGAAACGCTGTGAAAACGGAGAGTTTTCTTCCAGTTCCTTTTCAAAATCCATGGTGTAGCAGTCCGGGCAGTGCCTGGCGGCTGTTTTGCCAAAGTCGATCCGGCTGTCGTGCAGATACTTTTTTATCAGGCCGGCAATCCGGTTGCTGTCCGCTGTAAAGTCGTAAAAGTCAGAGATGAATTCGAAAAAGAACAGGACAGCCTGACTCTTTGCATCTTCCTTTTCCGTAAAAAGGTTATGCCTGACAAAAAGGCCGGCTTCGCGTTCCAGCAACGGTTCGAACATCCGGACCAGCGTCAGCGAGGCGTCCGTATCCCCGTTCTGGGATTGACGGATCAGTTCTGCCAGGGAAACGGTTTCGACATCCTGCTGATACAGGCAGCCTCTTTTGTTACGTGACTGTGTAATTGTTTTTGACTCCTTTGCTTTCTGCAGCTCTGCGTTTTGATCAGAGCTGTTTTGATGGGTACAGTTCATAGAGAAATCCTCCTGGTTTGTGGTTTCGGCGTCCCATAAGGGCGCGAAGTTTATTATGGACTTTCAGAAGTCAGTTGTCAAGCAGGAATTTTTTTCATAAATCCGGTTCCGCTTTTTGCGTTTTTGTCGGATTACTATGGTGAGCGGCGCAAAACAGCTGTTGAAAAATCAGCCGCGAAGGAGGTGAATACGATGGCAGTATCTGTTAACGTTACCAAGCGCTCCATGAGCATCCTGGTGGATGAAGGTGTGGACGCCAACGGCAAGGCCGTAACGAAAGCCTATGCTTTCAACAACGTGAAACCGGATGCCGAACCTGCGAAGATCGCGGCAGCCGGTCAGGCGCTGGGCGGTCTGTTTGCCAAAGACATGACAGGCATCACCCTGTCTGAAAAAGCCGAGCTGGTCGCTGAATAACGGCGGGAAGCAGAGCTGTGTGAAAAGCCCGGGCCAAGCCTGCCGGACAACGGTGGGAAACAGGGTTGTATGTAAGGCGGGAACCGGATACAAGGCCTGCCGCAAAGAAAGGCTGACTGTCTGTAACCGCCTCCCTCTGTAAGAGGGATGGAAGATAATTTTGGAAAAGGAGGAGAAAGGACATGAACACGGAAAAAGAACTGGAACTGAAGTTCAAAAACGCATCCGGCCAGAGCCGTACCCTTACCGTAAAGGCTCCTAAGGACGGTCTCACCAAAGAGGAAGTGGAAGCTGCCATGAATACAATCGTGGAAGCAAACGTATTTACTTCCAACGGCGGCGACCTGGTGGAAGCGGTAGAAGGCCGCGTGCGCACCACCACCCTGGACGTGATCGACTGATGGAATTACCGCAGTTGTTTGACTATATCAGAGACTTCGGTTTTCCGGTGATTTTAAGCTGGTACTTGCTGGTGCGCATGGAAAGCAAGCTGGACAGCCTGACAAAGGTCATCGGCGAACTGAACTGCAGTATAGCCGCCATGCGGGCGTAAGCCTGCGGAACAGGAACTGCCATAACGCAGTTTCCTTAAGCGCCCTGCGATTCCTGTTGCGTACACTAATATCTGGGGTATGCGCAGGGGGTCGCAAGGGCGCTTTTTACATATACAGCGGGACGCGTTTCCTGACTGTTGCACGACACAATGCGTAAATGAATAAACCTTTTTACCGGATACGCTTTGAAACAAAGGAGGAAAACCAGAGTGCTTTTTATAAATCCGCGAACCATTGATGAATCTGAAATCATCTCCATGGCCAAAGCTGCCTGCCATGAGATTGACCATATTTACCTGCACTGGACGGCCGGCCATTACGGTCAGGCCTATGATGATTACCACCTGAACATTGATAAGGACGGAACGGTGTACCGGACCTGCCGTAGTCTGACGGATGCAAAGGCCCATACCTAGCGGCGAAACAGCCGCAGCATAGGCATCGCGCTGGACTGCGGATACCGGGCTTCCGTAACGGTGCCTGTGGGAGCCGTAGAAGAGGAACTGCTCGGCGTGACCGCCGGGTCGAAACGACCGCGTCCCCTGCTTTCCGCCGAAGTGGATTACGGGCCGGAAGAACCCACTGGCCCTCAGATCGAATGCCTGTCTAAAATTACGGCGCTGTTGTGCAGGCATCTGGAACTGCCCATTATGGACGAGACCGTGATGACCCATGCGGAAGCTGCCATTGCCGACGGGTACGGCCCCTGTTCCGGCGATCCGGAGATGCGCTGGGATCTGTGGTTCCTGCCGGACAGCGCGACCGGTTCCGGGATTTATCCGGGAGGGAATATCATCCGGGCCAAGGCGGTGTGGTACCAGCTGCAGGATATTATTGCGTAAATAGTTTTATAAACAGTAATTTGGGGTGATTGTTTTACAGAAACACTGTTCTGCAATTCCGCTGCGATTGTTGTTCGCGGCGGATACGCGGAGCAGTGTTTTCTTCATTTTTTACTCCGGATGCGGTATAATAGATTGCAAGCTATTAATTAATGATTTGTCGTATAATTTGCTTATAGCAATTATGGATATAAAAAATGTGCCTAACAATGCAGACAATCTGAATTTGGCTTCAGGTAAATACAATATGGACCGGAGGTATTTAGAGACACTGCATGGCCTGAAAAGCTTGATGGAGGAAGTAAAATAACAACAATCATGAAACGGGATCAGCTTTTGGAAATAGTGCGCTTTGCCATCGTGGGGGGAGCGTCCTTCCTCGTGGATTATGCGCTGCTTTATATTTGTACCGAGTGGCTGGGGATCCATTACCTGTATTCTGCGGCGATTTCTTTTACGGTTTCCGTAATCGTAAATTATTGGCTTTGCGTGATATTCGTGTTTACCGGTGCGGGAAAACAGACCGGCCGGCAGGCGGCGCTGTTTATCGGTTCCAGCATTGTGGGGTTGGGGATCAACCAGGTCTGCATGTGGCTGTTCGTGGAAAAGTTTGGGCTTCATTACATGATGGCGAAGATTGGTGCCACGTTCATAGTGATGTTTTGGAATTACGTGATGAAACGCAAGGCGGTGCGGGGATAGGGCATAATCTGAATCTGCAGATCAGAACTCAATAGTTAATACAAAACTGACTATTTCTGTAGATGTGATTATTTTCTGTCTGAATATTGCTTATTCCGCTTAAATATAGTATGATAGTAATATAGCATAATATAGAAATTAGTGTATACTGTTCTGTATTATAAAGTATATGAACGTGCAAAAGGTTATAATTTAATTTAGGAGGGATGGTACATGGATTTACAGCAAGAGTCCTTAAAAATGCATCTGGAGAATCACGGCAAGATGGAGATCCGCTGCAAAGCGCCTCTGAATGACCGGCACGACCTGGCGGTTGCCTATACCCCCGGCGTGGCGGAGCCCTGCAAAGAGATTAAAAAACAGCCGGATATGGCTTTTGAGTACACCTGCCGCGGTAACATGGCCGGCATCTGCACCGACGGCACCCGCGTGCTGGGTCTGGGCGACATCGGCGCTGCCGCTGCCATGCCGGTAATGGAAGGTAAGGCTGTCTTGTTCAAACGTTTCGGCGGTGTGGACGCAATCCCGGTCTGCATCAACGAAAAAGATCCCGATAAATTTGTAGCAATCGTAAAAGCATTGGAAACTTCCTTTGCGGCTATCAACCTGGAAGATATTTCTTCCCCGAAATGCTACGACATCGAAGATAAACTGAAAGAAATCATGGATATCCCCGTATTCCACGACGACCAGCATGGCACGGCTATTGCGGCTGTCAGCGCGGTACTGGGTGCCCTGCGTTTCGTTAAGAAAGACCTGAAGACTGCTAAGATCATCATGAACGGCTGCGGCGCCGCAGGCACTGCTATCGGCCGACTGCTGGCGGAAATGGGCGCTGAGAACCTCATCATGGCAGGCCGTAACGATACCCTGTACGAAGGCTGCAACTGGGGTAAACCGCTGGACCGTATCCAGGAGATGCTGGCCAGGACAACCAATAAAAATAAGATCAGCGGAAAACTGAAAGATGTAGCGGTAGGCGCTGATGTGCTGATCGGTGCTTCTTCACCCGGCGTATTTACGGAAGAAATCATTAAATCCATGGCACCGGATTCCATCGTATTCGCACTGGCCAATCCGGTTCCGGAAGCTATGTATGATTTTGCCAAGGCAGCAGGCGCGCGGGTTGCCGGCACCGGCCGCAGCGATGCTCCTAACCAGGTTAACAATGTAAACGTATTCCCGGGTGTGTTCCGCGGCGCTATTGATGTCCGTGCAAAAGAAATCAACGAGCAGATGAAGATTGCGGCGGCGTATGCCATCGCCAACCTGATCGAAGACAAAGACCTGCGTGAAGATTACGTAGTGGCCGATGCCTTTGACAAACGGGTTGCACCGGCTGTTGCTGCAGCGGTTGCCAAAGCGGCTATTGAGACTGGTGTAGCACGGAAGATCATGGATCCGGAAGACGTTCGCAAGCATACGGAAGAACTGTTGGCAGGGTATTAAGGTAACGTATATGTAAAAGTATACTGAAAAGCAGCAATCAATTAACAAAATACGAGTAAAGTAGTACAGCCCGTCAGGCATTTGCCTGACGGGTTAGTTTTTTGCAGAATCATATATTGGATTTGTGGATAATACGGATTATTCTTCCTTTTAGTACGAGAATTTGCTATAATTTATACATAGAAATTTTAAGTATTATCGTTTACAGGTAATTTGCAGCATAATAAAAAACAAAGAGGTGCGACATGGACAAGGCATTACTGGAAAAATATGAAATCTGGCTGGAAAAGGCGGTGGCGGATTCGGATCTGAAACCGGAACTGGAGGCCATGGCCGGTGACAAGGCCAAAATCGAAGACGCGTTTTACAAGGATCTGGAGTTTGGCACGGCGGGCCTGCGGGGCGTCATTGGCGCCGGGACCAACCGGATGAATGTATATATTGTGGCCCGGGCGTCCCAGGGCTTAAGTAATTATGTAATCAACCACTTTCCTCCAGAAGAACGGCGCATTGCCATAAGTTATGATTCACGCATCAAGAGCGATGTGTTTGCTAAGATTGCCGCGGAGGTGTTCGCTGCTAACGGGATTAAAGCCTACATCTTCCCCCAACTGATGCCGGTGCCCTGTGTTTCCTATGCCACACGCTATCTGAAATGCGCGGCGGGCATCATGGTGACCGCTTCCCACAACCCTTCCAAGTATAACGGATATAAAGTGTACGGGGCCGACGGCTGCCAGATGACCACAGCGGCAGCCAATGAAGTGCTGGGTGAGATTGAGAAGCTGGACCTGTTCGCGGACAGCAAACGGATTGCTTTTGACGAGGGCCTGAAAGCCGGCAGCATTGCCTGGATCCCGGACGAAGTGTATACCGCGTTTGTGGAAGAAGTGAAGAAGCAGTCTGTGGTGGGCGATGCGGAAATCAATAAAGACGTAGCCATCGTGTACTCCCCTCTGAACGGAGCGGGGCTTAAACCTGTGCTGCGTACCTTAAAGGAAACAGGCTACACTAATATTACGGTGGTAAAGGAACAGGAACAGCCTGACGGAAACTTCCCTACCTGTCCCTATCCCAACCCGGAAATCCATGAAGCTATGGCATTAGGCATGGAGTATGCGGCGAAATATAATGCGGATCTGCTGCTGGCTACGGACCCTGACAGTGACCGGGTAGGCATCGCGGTGAAAGATAAAAAAGGAAACTACCAGCTGCTCACTGGCAACCAGACAGGCATGCTGCTGACGGATTATGTCTGCGCCCGCCGCACCGAAAACGGGACTATGCCCCAGGACCCGGTGGTGATCAAGACCATTGTGACCACGGACATGGTGGAACAGATTGCTGCCCATTACGGGGTGCGTACGGTAAACGTGCTCACCGGTTTCAAATATATCGGCGAGCAGATCGGGTTGCTGGAGAAGCAGGGGAAAGCCGATTCCTATATTTTCGGTTTTGAAGAGAGCTACGGGTACCTGAGTGGTTCCTATGTGCGGGACAAGGACGCGGTGGACGCCGCCTTCCTGATCTGCGAAATGTTCTGTTACTACAAGACGCGGGGTATCAGCCTGCTGGATAAGCTGGACGAGCTGTACAAACGCCACGGTTACTGCCTGAATACCCTGTACTCCTATCAGTTTGAGGGCGCGGCGGGCTTTGCGAAGATGCAGGAGATCATGAAAGACTTCCAGACCGCAGGCATTACCGAATTCGGCGGACGTAAAGTGGAAACGTTGCTGGACTACAACACCGGTATCGACGGGCTGCCGAAAGAAAACGTGCTGAAGTTCTTATTGGAAGGCCACGGTTCCGTAGTGGTGCGTCCGTCCGGTACCGAACCGAAGCTGAAGACATATATTACCGTAAGTGCGGCGGATAAAGCGGCGGCAGAAGTCATTGAGCAGAAGATCGTGTCGGATCTGAAGAAGAGGATTAACTGATATCGCCTGTTGTCAGGCATGCAGGGAGTTGAAGAAGGATAATGAGAATATTGGTTACAGGCGGAGCCGGGTTTCTTGGTTCCGCTCTCAGTAAAAGACTGTTGCAGGAGGGAAATGAGGTCTGGTGTCTGGATAATTTTTCTACCGGATACAGGAAGAATATTGCGGATTTGATAAAAAATTCCAACTTCCATCTCATACAGCAGGATATTATTGAACCAGTGGATCTACCGGTCGAGCAGATTTATAATCTGGCTTGTCCGGCCAGTCCTGTCCATTATCAGGAGGAGCCGGTCCAAACGGCTAAAACCTGTTTTCTCGGTGCGCTGAACGTATTGGAACTGGCGAAAAAGTATAAAGCAACCGTTTTGCAGGCAAGTACCAGCGAGATTTATGGGGATCCGTTAGTGCATCCGCAGACAGAGGATTATAAAGGAAACGTAAATCCTATCGGTATTCGTTCCTGTTATGATGAGGGAAAACGGATTGCCGAAACGCTGTTTTTTGACTATGCCCGGCAATACGGGACTCAGATTCGTGTTATCCGTATTTTTAACACCTATGGCCCGGGGATGGAACCGGATGACGGACGTGTGGTTTCCAATTTTATCCTTCAGGCCTTGCGGGGCGACAAGATTACAATCTATGGAGATGGCAGTCAGACCCGTTGCTTCTGTTACGTGGATGATATGACAGAAGCCCTTGTCCGTATGATGAATAATAAACATAATTTTATCGGGCCGGTGAACCTGGGGAATCCTGTAGAAATGACAGTAAAAGAACTGGCAGAAAAGATAATCGGTCTTACCGGTTCCGCTTCAACTTTGGAATACCATGACCTTCCTTATGATGATCCCGTGCGGCGCAGGCCGGATATTTCCCTGGCGAAGAAAGTATTGGATTGGGAACCGAAGGTTTCTTTAGAGCAGGGTCTGGAAAAAACGATTGCGTATTTTAAAATGCTTCAGAAGTAAAACAGGGCTTGAATCAACGATTTTAGTTTATTGGGCTGATTTGAAATAACAGGTATTTGCTGATGCAAAAGGAAAAAGAGTTTTTCTTACAGATTTTGGCAGATCATTTGAATAAAAGAAAAACAGTGGTACCGGAAGACTTAAACTGGCAGGAACTGGAAATAATGGGGCAGAACCAACAGTTGAGCGGTATTATCTATCACCAGTGCAAAAACAGCATCATCCGGTCAGATTTGCCGGAGGAAGCGAAAACGAAGTGGAGACTCGGGTATGTGTACAACTCTTTTTTGTATTCGAAACGGATGGCTTTGCTGAGTCAGTTTGATAAGGAGTTCCAGAAAGAAAACATTAAATATTTAATTTTTAAAGGTACTGAAGTGGCAAAATTTTATCCTGTACCTGCGCAAAGGACTATGAGTGATCTTGATTTTTTAGTACGTGAAGAAGATAAACAAAAATCTTGTCATGTGCTGCGAAGGATAGGGTTTGAGATGGATACCAGCGAACCGGTTGAATGGAAGGGGTCTAAAAATGATATGCAAATTGAACTCCACCACAGATTGATTTACAATTACTATAAAAGTGTAGAGTTAGAATCCTTTCAGGCCTGGGGAGATACAGTTTGGCAACATGTGATAGAAAAAAGGAATAAAGTACAGTGTGAACTTGATCTTACATACCATTTGATATATGTTTTACTGCATCTGCGAAGGCATTTTTTGGAAGCGGGCGTTGGTTTTCGTCAGTTTATGGATGTAGCTGTATTAGGCTCGCGGCCTGAGATAAATTGGGAACAGGCGAAATTGTGGTTAAAGGAATTGGGGTTAGAAAAGTTTTCGCAGGTCTGTTTTGAGCTTTGCAAGCGCTGGTTTTGCGTTAAGATACCGAATGCAGGGTCGGAACTTCAGGAAAATTTTTACAATGATGCTACAGAAAAAATATTTAATAATGGTGTATTTGGCTCAATTGACAAAGAGTATAACGAAAACATTATTTTTAATGAAGCCCGTTTTACCAAATCATCCGGCACATACAGTATTTTTAAACTTGTCTTTTTGCCATATAACGAAATGAAAGGCAAATTCTATTGTAAATTTTTGATTGGAAGACCTTATTTATTACCAGTTGCGTGGTGTTGGAGATGTATATATTTACTTTATAGCAGAAAAAACATTGTCTCATATTTAAAGGGCGCTTACAACAGTGAAACAATAAAAAAGAAAGAAGACATGCTTTCCCGGTGGGGGCTGTAGAAAAGCTGTTTTTTTAAGACAAGTTCTTTTTTATAAAAAATAAATGTTCAGGTATATTGGAGGGAATGGTCTTGAACTTTTCCAATGCAGAAACCCTGTCAGACTATTTTGCGGCGTTAGATGAAAGATTAGAGGCAATATTGCCTGCAAGAGTTAGCCTGCTTGCTCATATTGCCGGTTATACGGTGCGTTTGGTTTTTCCCAATATGGAGTACGCCCGTTATGCCGTACCGGATATGTTTGTAAGTCCCGATAATGGAACGGACGCGGTTGATGCAACATTTATCTGGTGGGAAGACAGGATTTTTCCGTATCAGTTGCATAAGTTTTCACATTTAAAAGGTTTTAAACATATCATTAATACTGAGTACCCGGGATATGATATTTTTAAAGCTGGTGATGCCCGTGGCTACATTGAAATATTAGGTAGTGTTCTTAGGGCGGAAGATTACCAAAAGAATAAGTATTTTTTGTTATCGCATCCCTCTGAATATCCCAAATGGTCCATTGCCAATCATCCATTTGCTAAAGCCGTTTTTTTGTGGGCACAAAAACATAACCTGATAATGTTGCATTCGGCTGCTGTTGGTGTAAAAGGGCATGGAGTACTGATTGTAGGTCATGGAGGCACAGGGAAAAGCACCTTGGCTTGTTCCTGTTTGGCAAATGGATTTGAGTTTATTTCGGATGATTATTGTTTATTAAGTGCATCGGGTACGCGCACAGTTTATCCCATTTATACTAACGTTTCCTTAAATCCGGATTCACTAAGTTTGTTGCCTATGTTTAAACCTTTTGAAATACTGCCAATGCAGGGTGAAAAAGGTGCTTTTGAAGTCAGTGAAATTAATATTAAAGCATCTTTGCCTGTTCATGCAATTGTTTTACCTCAAATAACAGCGTTGCCGGAACCTGGAATTGAACGGGATCAGTCCAGCAAAGCGTTAGGACAGCTTATTTACTCAACTACAAAGCAACTTTCACGTTTCCAGGAAACGAAGTTTGTCCGAGAACTGGCACAGCGTTTAATAGGAATGCCTGTATACAGGTTCAGCTTAACAGAAGACTTGCAGAAAAACTGTCAATATTTAAAGAAATGGATTGAGGAGGAGTTACCATGTTCAAATTAAATGAAGAAAAAATGTTTTATGATTATGCAGACGGACAGGCTGTGGTAATTAATTACCAGACAGGTATGTATTATGGCATGGGCTTACTGGGATCCGCTATTTTGGATCGTATTCTTGCAGGAAAAAATATAGATGAAATAATAACGGCAGTAAAAGCGTTACCGCAGTGCCCGCCAGATATGGAAGAACGCGTACATGGTTTTGTGAAAGAACTGCAGGAAAATGAGGTTATTGTTAGCGGGCCAACAACGCCCGGTGGTGCGGAACCTCTGCCAAAAGAAGTGGCGGAAGACGGTTTTGAGTTAAAATTGGACATGTTTGCAGAAATGTCGGATTTATTACTGGCCGATCCGGTACATGACGTTGATATGCAGTCCGGGTGGCCTAAACTGAAAGACTGATAACAAGGGCATATATTTTGCTTACTGTGCAGGGAAGGAAGTTAGAATATGGATCCTTTAATTTCTGTAATTATGGCTACCTACAATCGTGCTGAATATATTGAGGAAGCAATAGACAGTATCAAAAGACAAACATTTAAAGATTATGAAATTATAGTGGTTGATGACGGCTCTACGGATAATACAAAGGAAGTTTTGGAAAAGTACAAAGATGTCCGTTATATTCCTCTGGCGCACGGCGGTATTGCTACAGCCCGAAATGCAGCTGTTAAAGCTGCCCGTGGGAAGTGGATTGCGTTTCTGGATTCCGATGACATGTGGAAAGAGGATAAGCTGCAGAAACAGGTCGATTATTTGCAGGCCCACCCTGGTTGCCGGATTGTGTATTCGAAATTCAGCAATTTTACCGAGATCCCGGAGGAGGAACTAGACGAACGGCAGAAGGAACTGTTGCGAACGGATGACATACACTGGTACTTGCCTAGCGCATTGGTAGACGCCAGGCTTTTTGCTGAGGTAGGTCTGTTTGATAAAACCTGGGAACCTAACGATGATACCGAATGGAATTTTCGTCTGAAATTTTACCAGATAAACATGGGGCATTGCATAAATGAAGTACTTTATTTACGAAGGGTCCATAGTTCTAATATCTCTAATGCGAGAAGAGAACTCTACAGTACAGATATCAGAGATTTGGCCCTTGAAGCGTACAGGAAAGTAAGAAAGCTCAGAAAGTAAACGAACATTTGGGAATCTGTTATTTTTCAGAAGGTGGACAGTATGGATCCGTTGATCTCCGTGATTGTAGTGACGTATAACCGTGCTCATTTTCTTACAGATGCGTTGGACAGTATACAAAGACAAACGTTTAAAGATTATGAAGTGATTGTTGTGGATGACGGTTCAACGGATAACACAAAAGAGATTGTGGAGAAATACCGGGGGACCCGTTATATATATCAGGAACATGGGGGTATTTCCAAAGCACGTAACACTGCCCTTAAAGCTGCTAAAGGAAAGTGGATTGCGACTCTTGATTCTGATGATTTGTGGAAAGAGGAAAAACTGCAGAAGCAGGTGGATTACGTAAGGGCACATCCGGATTGCCGTATTGTGTATACGGCGTTTAGCAATTTTACTGATATTGATTTAGATGAATTGAACGAGCGGCAAAAGGTTCATTTGCAAACGATTATAAATTGGTATTTGCCAAGCGCGCTGATAGATTCCAGTCTGTTTGAGGAGATTGGCGCATTTGATGAAAACCTGGTTTGCGGTGAAGATACAGACTGGAATTTGCGGCTTAAATTTTATAAGGTAAACAGAGATCACTGTATAAACGAAGCCCTTTATTTGCACCGTGTTCATAATTCTAACATTACCAACAGTCAAAAATTATTTTGCAGTTCAGATATGCAGCGGATGGCGGTTGATGCCTATAGAAAAGTTAGAAAGGCCAGAAATAACCTGAATAAATGATAAAAGTATATGAAACGCTCCGGGCGACTATATTGGCAAATTTAGGCATTGATTATACGGTTACCGGTGATCTTTTAAATTTATGTTTTGCCGGGAACTTAGCGCCGGATTCGTTAACTTCATTTTTTTCAAAATATGATATTGAATTGTTAGAGTACCAGAGTGTATGGTTGTTAAGTAAACTATCGGGCCAATTACAGTACAAAGGTGTACCCGAAGAACAGGTCCCCCGTGTCAGGGGTGTCGTGAAAAAATTTATGGTGGTTAATGGCAGACGACTCTGTATTTTGCCTGCTGTTTTAGATGCATTGAGCAAAGCCGGAGTAGAGATAATGCTGTTAGGCGGAACCGCTATGAAAGTTTTTTATGAGCCTGGGGAAACACGTTATGAGAGCGCGAATGAAATTCTGGTCCACACCGGTGATGTTAAGAAAACTGAACTCATTTTGGAAAAACAGGGATTCCGGCTGAAGGATTCCTCCTTGTTTCGCCGTGCATATCAGAAAAATGATATCTGGCTTGTAGTGTACACTGCCTATCTGCGCACTACTACATTGACAGGGGATATGGCAGATATTTGGAGGCACTCCCTGCCCATTAAGTGGCAGGGGAAAAACGATACGTTAGTACCCTGTGCCGAAATGATGCTGCTGATTCTTTTGGTTCAGGCATTGGAAGATTCCTGTTCACGCATTTGTGACGGTTTGGCAAACCAGTTTGTAACCCGTTTTTTGGATATCCGGTTCTTTTTGAAACGTTCTTCTTTGGACTGGAATTTGTTGGTTGAACTTGCCGTGAGAAGCAGGATAACGCTGCATGCAAGCTTGATGCTGGATATTTTAAATCATTTGTATCCGGGGTTGGTTACAGAAGAATTATTGAATGCATTTCTGTTTACTGATCAAGATGTTGTGAATGTGCAGCGACTGATTTCCTATAATATTGCAAGAAAGCAGATGGCAGATGCAAAGAATCGGCATAACCGGTTAGGTTATTATTACAGTGGTGCGGCTGCTTTGTGGCACCTGAATTGTTACTGCGGTAATTGCAGTTCAGCGGTTTCTAATGTTATCGATTTTCCCCGGTTTATTTCTGAATGGAACGGACATAAGGGGATTCAAGGTGTATTATCCAGGTTGGGAGGTTATAAATAATGAAGTTATCCGTGATTATTCCCTGCTATAACGCTGGTTCCTATCTGGAAGAGGCGGTTTCTTCCGTACGGGAACAGCAGACTGGTTTTCCCTTAACGTTGGAAATTATTGTAATTGACGACGGTTCTTCGGATGGTTGTGTAGAACGGTTGCAAGGATCCGACCTTACGATTTTGCATCAGGACCATCAGGGGGCTTCAGCAGCCCGTAATTATGGTATGAAAAAAGCAACCGGGGACTATCTGTTATTTTTAGATGCGGACGACAAACTGCTTCCGGATGCGGTAGAATCCTTGTATCAGGCACTTTTACGACATGAGGGCACGGCCGTTGCATTGGGCATGGCAGAGGAGTTTATTTCGGAGGAGATTGACGCTAAAACTGCGGCCGGGTTATCGAAAAAAGAAATTCCATTTGGTGCATTTCTTTCCGGGTGCTGTTTTGGGAAAAAGGAAAATTTACTGCAGGTAGGTTTTTTTGATACCAGCCTGAATCAGGCCGGCGAAACCGTGGACTGGCTGGCAAGGTTGCGTAATTCAGGGTTGCATGTTATGCAACTGGAAAAAGTTACGGTGAAACGGCGGATTCATTTAACCAATTCTGGCAGAGTCCAAATGCAAGGGCAGATGCAGGATTATGCTACGATAATCAGGAGAAAGTTGCTGGCGAAGAGAATGAGTAATAAAAAATGAGCTTTTTGAATAAGTTCAGGTATTTTCTGGGCGCAGATCAAAAATTAAAAGTGTTGGGGTTTTTAGTCTGTATTATCCTTTCCGCAGCTATGGAAATGCTGAGTCTGTCATTGATGATTCCGCTGGTCATGGCTTTGCTGGATGCTTCCTTTCTTCAAAAGTTGCCGTTTTTGAAGAACTATGAACAGATACTGGACCAATGGGACCGGCAGGAGCTGATTATTGGTTTTTTGCTGGCCTTTTTTCTGGTTATATTAATAAAAAATCTTTTTGTCTTTGTTACGAAGATTTACCGCAGATCCTTTATTGTTACCAGCAATTACCGAAGTTCGTCAAAATTGTATAATACCTATCTTCATTGTGATTATGAAGATGTGCTGATGCGTAATTCTAATGACATTATCCGGAATATAGTGTATGTAAGCGACCATTCCTATATTCTGCTGGAAGCCTTGCTGGAGCTTTTAGGGGAACTGTGTATTGTGATTTTTATGCTGGCGTTTTTGTTGTTCATAAACTGGCGCGTTACATTGATCTTATTCTTTTTCTTAAGTGGTCTGTTGTTTCTTTATCATGGGTTCAGTAATAAAAGGTTGCAGCAAATAGGCAATGAATCCAACCGTGTATATCTTTATGCTATGGAACGTGTGCGGGAATCAATCCTGGCTTTTAAAGAAATCCAACTGATGAACCGGGAATCCGTTTTTTATAAACGATATCTGGAAAATCATGCGTATAATGTTAAGCTGGAAAAAGAGAAAGCCTATTATGCAGTGGCGCCGGCCCATGTGACAGAGGTTTGCGTATTTGCAGCCCTGTGCCTTTATATCGGCATAGCTGTTTCGTTGGATATGGATCCTACAAGGTTGATGGCTGAACTGTCCGTAGTCTCACTGGCTGCCTGGCGTATGATTCCTTCCGTAAACCGGATCAATCATAATGCGAACCAAATTAGTTTATATATGCCTTCGTTTAATATGATTACCGGAGAGTTTATCCGCTACTTAAAAGCAGAAAATGTGGATCAGGGTTTTGCTGATGTTAAAAGAATGCAATTTCATCATTTTGTTGAGTTACAGGATGTCTGCTACCGGTATCCGCATACGCAGACAGATATTTTGCAGCATGTTTCATTAAAAGTGAATAAGGGAGAAACGATTGGTATTGTCGGTGTTTCTGGTGGCGGAAAAACTACGTTGGTGGATTTGCTGTTAGGTTATCTGAAACCCTATCAGGGAAAAATAGTAGCTGACGGAACGGATATAGCTTCGAACCGGAAGGGCTGGATGCTGAATATTGGTTATATTCCCCAACTGATTTTTTTGCTGGATGGGACGATTCGCCACAATGTGTTGCTGAGCTATGAAAACGGGGATGAAAGTAAGCTTTGGGAAGCCCTTCGATTAGCTCAATTGGAGGATTTTGTAAAAGGATTGCCAGAGGGACTTGATACCGAAATTGGTGAACGCGGCATTAAACTGTCAGGCGGGCAGCGGCAGCGGATTGGGATTGCACGGGCTCTTTACAATGATTCACAACTTCTTGTATTTGATGAAGCAACATCAGCCTTGGATAAAGATACAGAATCGGAATTGATGAAAGCGATTTATGCATTGGATAAGGATAAAACAATCATCATTATTTCTCATAACGTGAATACATTGCGTAATTGCGATAAGATTTACTGCGTGAAGGATAAGCAGTTGGTGGAAAAAACGTAAAGGGGAAACGTGGAAATTGTTGAAGAATAAATTGTTGTGAAAGATTGACTGGAATCCCCAAAAGACGGGTTTTGAAGAACTGGTACGGATCATGGCGGAACATGACCGCGAACTTGCAAGGCGGGAGCGCATACTGAAGGAGGCTGAGTATAAAATGATGGATAAAAATGCCAAAATTTATGTGGCCGGCCATAAAGGAATGGTGGGCAACGCCATTGTCCGTGAACTGAAAAGACAGGGTTACACTGATATTATTACACGGACCCACAAAGAACTGGACCTGACGAGACAGGATCAGGTAGAAAAATTCTTTGCGGAAGAAAAGCCTGAATATGTATTTCTGGCTGCTGCCAAGGTGGCTGGCATCATGGGGAATGTTACCGCCAAAGCGGATTTCATGTATGAGAACATGATGATCGAAATGAACGTAATCCATGCTGCCTGGAAAAACGGCTGTAAAAAACTGGAGTTTTTAGGGTCTTCCTGTATCTATCCGCGCATGGCGCCCCAGCCCATAACGGAAAATGCCCTGTTGACCTCTTCACTGGAGTCAACGAATGAAGCCTATGCCCTGGCCAAGATCAGTGGCTTAAAGTATTGTGAATATCTGAACAATCAATACGGTACGGATTATATTTCTGTCATGCCTGCCGGTTTATACGGCCCCAATGACAATTACCATCCGGAACACAGTCATGTGCTGCCGGCCCTGATTCGCCGGTTCCATGAAGCGAAGCTGGCAGGTAAAGACAGCGTGACATGCTGGGGCGACGGTTCTCCTTTACGGGAGTTTTTATATGTGGACGATTTGGCCAACCTGTGTGTGTTGCTTATGAATCATTACAGTGGTAATGGAGCGGTGAACGCCGGAACCGGAAAAGAATTTTCGATTAAAGAACTGGCGGAACTGGTGGCGAAGGTGGTTGGCTATACGGGAAAAATTGAGTGGGATACTACCAAACCTAACGGTACGCCCCGGAAACTCCTGGATGTAAGCAAGGCAAAACAATTAGGCTGGACTTATAAAACAGAACTGGAAGGTGGGATACGTTTAGCGTATGAAGATTTCCTGCACAATCCGGTGCGGGCAGAGAGGTAACATGTGATGCATATTATTTTATTATCCGGCGGGTCCGGCAAACGCCTCTGGCCATTGTCCAATGAGGTACGGTCCAAGCAGTTTATTAAAATTTTCAAAAAATCGGAAGCGACGCAGAAATGCCGGCCAGAGGGAGAAAAACCTAAAGATGTTATGGGGAAGAATACGGGCGGTCAGGCAGGGGAAATCTACGAATCCATGCTGCAGCGCGTTTACCGGCAGATCAGGACAGTAGACCCGGAAGCATCGGTAACGGTTGCTACCAGTAAATCACAGGTTTCTTCCATCCGTAATCAAATCGGCGAAGAGGCAGGTATTTGTGTGGAACCCTGCAGGCGGGATACGTTTCCGGCGATTGCGCTGGCAACAGCGTATCTGCACGATGTGAAAGGTATTCCCAAAGACGAAGCTGTTGTTGTCTGTCCGGTAGATCCTTATGTTAATGAAGATTACTTTGCTGCCCTGAAGCAGTTTTGGGAACTGGCGCAGAAGGGAACGGCCAACCTGGTGCTGATGGGAATCCAACCCACATACCCCAGTGAAAAATACGGATACATTATCCCGGTTACTGCAGATCCCGTTTCTAAAGTTTCCGCCTTTAAGGAAAAACCGGATGCGGTGACGGCGCAGGCATATATTGAGCAGGGCGGTCTGTGGAACGGTGGGGTGTTTGCTTATAAGCTTTCCTATGTATTGGAACGGGCACATCAGCTGATTGATTTCACGGATTATGCTGATTTGTTCAGTAAATATGATACACTGACCAAAATATCTTTCGACTATGCTGTGGTGGAACACGAACCGGACATTGCGGTAATGCGTTTTAACGGGGAATGGAAAGACCTGGGAACCTGGAACACCCTCACCGAAGCCATGGAAGAAAATGTGATCGGCGATGTGCGTCTCAATGAGACCTGCCGGAATGTCCATGCCATCAATGAACTGGGGATTCCGGTGCTGGCCATGGGTCTGAAGGATGTGGTGATTTCCGCATCGCCGGAAGGCATCCTTGTTTCAGACAAGGAGCAGAGCAGTTATATTAAATCATTTGTGGATGCCATAAAGGGACGGGTAATGTTTGGTGAGAAGTCCTGGGGAAGCTTCCGTATTTTGGATGTGGAAGAGAACAGTCTGACCATCAAGGTTACGCTGAATCCGGGGCACCGGATGAATTACCACAGCCACGAAAGAAGGGACGAGGTCTGGACGGTGATCAGTGGTCAAGGCCGGACCATTGTGGATGGGATGGAACAGCCCGTCCGTGTTGGAGATGTAATTACCATGCAGGCCGGGTGCCGGCACACAGTGATTGCGGATACGGCAATGCAGCTGATAGAAGTACAACTTGGTACGGATATAAGCGTAAGTGATAAACAAAAATATGAGCTGGAAATATGAGCGGTATTATTCCTTTTCTTCTGAAGCCTTATCCAAAAGATTATCTTTGGGGCGGAAGAAGGTTAAACGACGAATTTAATAAGGAAATAGATTTATACCCTTTAGCAGAGACCTGGGAGTGCTCCACCCATCCGGACGGGGCGAGCACGGTTGCCTCCGGCATGGATGCCGGGAAACCGTTAACCGAGGTATTGAAGGAGCACCCGGAATACGTTGGCAGCCATCCTCTGCAAATCATGGACGGCAAACCGGAGCTGCCAGTCCTGATCAAGCTGATTGACGCTACCCAAAATATATCTGTACAGGTACACCCGGACGATGCCTATGCGTTACAGCATGAAAACAGTTTGGGAAAGACAGAGATGTGGTATGTACTGAAGGCTGAGGAAGGCGCTTCGCTGATATTTGGCTTTAATCAGGACATGGAAGAAGAACAGGTCCGAAAGGCGCTGGCAGACGGTACGGTTGGCAAATACCTGAACCGTGTGCAGGTCCGGAAGGACGATGTGTTTTTTGTGGAAGCAGGGACGGTTCATGCCATTGGAGCCGGCGTCGTTATGGCGGAGATTCAGGAAAACTCCAACCTGACGTACCGCTTGTACGATTATGAGCGTGCGGATAAAGATGGGAACCTTCGGGAATTGCATGTGGAAAAAGCGCTGCGGGTGATGAACAGGCAGTCTTCTGCCATACCCCGGCAGCCCATGAGGGTGTTACGCTACAGGAGGGGCTACGCCGGCGAGTTACTGACACGTTGTAAATATTTCCAAGTGGAACGGTTGTTGCTGAATACAGCTATTTACCGGTTACCGGTAGACTATCAAACCGGAAGTAACAGTTTTCATGTATTGCTTTGTATAGAGGGGGAAGGATATCTTTCCGGTGAAGGTTTCGGCCTTGAATTTATAAAAGGCGACTGCATGTTTGTCCCGGCCGGCAGTATTCCGCTAAAGCTGTATGGCAGGGCGCAGTTGTTGAAGGTTAGTTGTTAATCAGGATTAAAAGGTTTGAAAAACTGTTTATGATGCAGTCATTCAGAGATAATATTCTTGCCATGATCCGTAATTTGTAATGAGTCTGGGGGCATAAAATTGCGAGTTGCATTAGATGACCGGGCTATAAAGTTTTCCGGTATAGGCATCTATACCAGAAATTTATATGGGATTTTTAAAGATTCAGGTCACTCTGTTTTTTTATATGATGACCAGTTAATCGTTTCCAGATCAAAATTTGTTTTAAAATATATAAACTTTTTCAGAAGAATCGTAAAAGAAAACAGGGATGTGGGACATTGGCTAAAGGCAAAT
>NZ_DBMCWA010000006.1:0-137444 GCF_056977735.1 Succiniclasticum sp. | reverse complement strand
GCCGACATCTCGTACCACACAAAAATATCGGCTGCTTTATACCATTAAGTATGGCACAATTCAGCCGATGATGAAATCCGGTATTTTATTTTGCGCTTACCATGGTCTTGCAGCCGGTGTACTCCAGCAGCGCCTTAGTTTTGCCCTGCGCTGCTTCGCAGTCGACCGGGAAGGCCAGGGTGGTCGAGCCGCTCTGGGCGATGACCTTCTGGAAATACCGGTTCGCCTCCTTCATGACCGGCAGAATGGAGACAGAGCCGCCGCCAGCGCTTTGCCCGAAGATGGTCACGTTGTCAGGGTCGCCGCCGAAAGCGGCGATGTTCTCGTGCACCCACCTGAGCGCCATAGCCTGGTCGAGCAGGCCGTTGCAGGGCGCCGTCTTAAAGTTTTCGCCGCCGGGCACCGACGAGAAGTCCATGAAGCCGTACATGTTCAGGCGGTAGTTGATGTTCACCATGACGATGTCACTTTGCTTTTGGACGAGGTTGGCTCCGCTGTAGGATATCTCCGAGCCCGAGCCGGTGACGTAAGCCCCGCCGTGGATCCAGACCATCACCGGCTTCTTCTCGGTCTTGTCGTCAGTGTTGACCCAGATGTTCAGGTAGAGGCAGTCCTCGGAGCTCAGCTTCTGCACACAATCCGGATAGGCTTGTGCGCCGAAAGCACACTTTCCGTAGTACCTGGCCTCGAAGACCCGGTCGCTTTCGTCCACGTACTCCGGAGCCTTGAATCGGCGCTCGCCCACGGGCGGCTTCGCGTAGGGTATGCCAAGCCACGAAGCGACCCCGTTCTCCTCGGTTCCGACGAAGGCGCCGTTTAAGCACTTTACGGCAAGGGCTTCGTCGTAGTCTCCCGTGATTTCACTGTTCAAGTACTCGTACGGCTCGTAAATCATCAGATCCTTGAATTCCCTTTTCATATCTCGAACTCCTTTCTTTCCCTATAATGTAAAATACTTTGTCAGCGGGCAGGTACGCTCCCGGCCCGCGATGCCGTAACCGCCCGCGTTATTACCTGCGCCGGACTGGCGCACATAGGTCTGAGCCTGCTCCGACAGGAAGCCCGTCGGAGTACCATCTGCACCCATCTCAATCACGCCACCCTTGATCTCTTTTTTGAGCACGGTGCCGTCTTCCTTCATGATGCCCGCCTGCACCAGCATCCGAGTGTTTGTTATGGCCTTGTGGCACTCATCGTCCAAAAAGTAGACGGGAAGGTCGCTGCAGACCGCATCAATTTCCTGGCGGGTGGGTATATGTGACTTGAAGCTTTCGAGATTCCACCCTTGGTCAAAGACAACTGCGGAGCCGCTCTCCCTTGCCTTCCGGACTGTAGCGGGAAGGATCTCCGTCATGAACTTATGGGCGTCATCTTCCATCCCCACCATGGCGCCTAGGTTGAGAGGGCGTAGCCCAGCATATAATGCGCGTGACCGTTACCGCAACCGGGCATCACAAGCCCCTTGCCGGTATAGTCCAGCACCTCAGTCCTGCCTTTTTGAACAAACGCTTTGGCTCCTTTCCTGTCACCGACATAGACATACTTTCCGTCCTTCACGGCAAATGCTTCCGCAATCCGATTGTCTTCGGAAGTAAAAATCTTGCCGTAGACCACGAGGTCGGCGACGGTCTTTTCGTTAGCGCCGACAAGCGTGCACGTTCCGAGAATGGCGCAAATCATGACAATACACGAAAGTATCCTCATCATTTGTACATAAATGGCTTTCTTCATCGCATTTCCCCTTTCTTTGCGGTCGGTTAAGCTTTATAATCCGATATTTATGTTTCTCTTGGCATTGATTGTAGGGTTACGCCTGCGCGGCGTACTTTTGTTGGCCGGCAACAGGAATCATAAGCGCATCCGTCGCTTGCCTGGTAGTAAGATTCATAGTTTTCATCAAATTTCGAATAGAGTCGATCCGTTCCGGCGAGAGCAGATTCAGCCGGTAGTCCGGCACAAAGGAATGCAGCCGCTCATCCGTATCGCATCCCTTTTAGATATTTTACCATGTTCCCCTGCCATTGCAAAGTTTTTATGCGGCGGAACCGAAAATCAACGGGGGGTCCAGAGTGTCACCCCCTGTTTTGCGAAGGGCTTCTTGCTTTTGCCGCTTTGGATGGTTAAACTAAAGGATACAATATCCGTAAGTTGCGCAACCGTATACAGGAAGAGCGGATAAACCAGCGTTTTTTACGAAAAGCAGGCAAAGAACAAGCTTGCTGAAAAAAAATGTAAAAAAAAGCCGTGAGGCGTATTAAAGTGCGCCTAAAAACAGATAGCGGGGTTACAGGCTATTTTTTCTGATAGTCTGTAATCCCGCTTTGTTGCGCAAAAGAAAAGGGCCGAACAAAATTCAGCACAAAACTTCATTTTGTTACAGCCCCTCTTACTGTTTCCATCTTGTTTTAACTTGTTTATTGAATCAGCGCATGCCATTCCTGCAGGGAAAGCACCTCGCTGTTTCCGTGCTTGTTCATCTGGTTGATGCCTTCGGCCGCCGCCTTGGCAGCCACCATAGTCGTGATATAGGTGACCCGGTGCTTGATGGCTCCCTTGCGCAGGTAGCTGTCGTCATGGGCCGCCGTCTTGCCGGCCGGCGTATTCACGATCAGCTGAATCTTGCCGTTAATGATCCAGTCCTCAATGTTGGGCTGACCTTCATAGATCTTGTTGACCCGTTCTACCGGAATCCCGGCGTCTTCGATCAGCTTCGCCGTACCGGCCGTAGCAATGATCTTGAAGCCGTCTTCATAAAACGCGCGGGCCACATCCACTGCTTCGTCCTTGTCCCCGTCGCTGATGGACAGCAGCACGGTTCCCTGTAACGGCAGTATCGCCTTGGCGCCTTCCTGCGCCTTAAAGTACGCTTCGCCTACCGTTTCCGCCAGGCCCAGCACTTCACCGGTAGACCGCATCTCCGGTCCCAGAATCGGATCGACTTCCGGGAACATGTTGAAGGGGAATACGGCTTCTTTTACGCCGTAATACGGAATATGCTTCTCTTTCAGCCCCGGCACCGGCGACGGACGTCCGGTCAGGGAACCGGTAATGATATCGGTAGCCAGGGGCACCATGCGGATGCCGCAGACCTTGGACACCAGCGGCACGGTACGGGAAGCTCTGGGATTCGCTTCCAGCACATACACCTTACCGTCCTCGATAGCATACTGCATGTTCATCAGACCGACTACGTTCATTTCTACCGCAATTTTACGGGTGTACTCTTTAATCGTATTCAGGTTCTCTTCGGAAATCTGACGGCTGGGCAGGATGCAGGCGCTGTCGCCCGAATGGATACCGGCCAGTTCGATGTGTTCCATTACTGCCGGGACAAATGCGTCTGTTCCATCCGAAATGGCATCCGCTTCACACTCCAGCGCATTATGCAGGAAGCGGTCGATGAGGATCGGGCGGTCCGGCGTTACGCCGATGGCCGCCGCCATGTAGTCTTTCATCTGCTCGTCATCGTGGACCACTTCCATTCCCCGGCCGCCCAGTACGAAGGACGGACGTACCATGACAGGATAGCCGATATTATGTGCCAGTTCAATGGCCTGCTCCACCGTGCTGGCCATACCGGATTCCGCCATGGGGATGCCCAGCTTGTCCATGACCTTGCGGAACTGGTCCCGGTCTTCCGCCAGGTCGATGACTTCCGGCGTGGTACCTAAAATATTCACGCCTTCTTCTTTCAGTTTGGCCGCCAGGTTCAGGGGGGTCTGCCCGCCGAACTGGGCGATGACGCCTACCGGTTTTTCCTTATGGTAAATGCTTAAAACATCTTCCAGCGTCAGGGGCTCAAAATACAGTTTATCGGAGGTATCGTAGTCAGTGGATACCGTTTCCGGGTTGCAGTTGACGATAATCGTTTCAAATCCCAGTTTCTTCAGGGACATGGCCGCATGGACGCAGCAGTAGTCGAACTCGATGCCTTGCCCAATGCGGTTGGGACCGCCGCCCAGGATCATGATCTTCTTCTTATCGGTAACCGGATTGTTATCCGGCGCGTTGTAAGTGGAATAGAAGTATGCGCTGTCCTGCGTGCCGCTGACATGGACGCCGTCCCAGGCCTCCACTACCCCGGCCTTTTCACGGGCATGGCGGATATCATCTTCGGAAACAGCAAGGATCTCACTGAGGTATTTATCGGAGAAGCCGTCCTTCTTGGCCTGCGCCAGGGCTTCCGCCGGCGGCACTGTACCTTTGTACTGCAACAGGGCTTCTTCCTCTTCCACCAGTTCCTTCATCTGCTCTACGAAGTAATGTTTCACCCAGGTGATGTCGAAGATCTCATCTACCGTGGCGCCTTTGCGCAGGGCTTCATACATCTGGAAGTAACGCTCGGAAGAAGGTGTGCGCAGCAATGTCAGCAGTTCCTCCTTCGAAAGCTGGTCAAAGTTTTTCACGTGGCCCAGTCCGTAACGTCCCTTTTCCAGAGAACGGATGGCTTTCTGGAAGGCTTCTTTATAATTTTTGCCTATGCTCATGACTTCGCCGACAGCCCGCATCTGGGTACCCAGCTTGTCATCGACGCCTTTGAATTTTTCAAATGCCCAGCGGGCAAATTTCACAACAATATAATCTCCGTCGGGCACGTACTTGTCCAGGGTGCCGTACTTGCCGCAGGGCAGGTCTTTCAGGGTGAGCCCGCTTGCCAGTTTGGCAGATACCAGCGCAATGGGGAAACCGGTAGCCTTGGATGCCAGGGCGGAAGACCGGGAGGTACGGGGATTGATCTCAATGACAATGATACGGCCGTCTTTCGGATTCCGGGCAAACTGTACGTTGGTGCCGCCGATGACGCCGATATGTTCCACGATTTTATATGCCTGACGCTGCAGTTCCTGCTGCACATCTTCCGGAATGGTCAGCATGGGCGCGGTGCAGAAGGAATCGCCCGTATGCACGCCTACCGGATCCACGTTTTCGATGAAGCAGACAGTGATCATGTTGTTGTCCTTGTCACGCACTACTTCCAGTTCCAGTTCTTCCCAGCCCAGGATGGATTCTTCTACCAGCACCTGGCCAATGATACTGGCCTGCAGACCTCTGGCACAGACCGTTTTCAGTTCTTCTTTGTTATAAACCAGACCGCCGCCGGCGCCGCCCATGGTATAGGCCGGGCGCAGCACTACGGGATACCCTAATTCATCCGCAATGGCCAGAGCTTCTTCCACACTGTAGGAAACCTCACTGCGGGCCATGCCGATGCCCAGCTTGTTCATGGTTTCCTTGAACTCGATGCGGTCTTCGCCCCGTTCGATGGCGTCCACCTGCACACCGATGACTTTTACGCCGTATTTGTCCAACACACCGGCTTTGTACAGCTCAGCGCACAGATTCAGGCCGGACTGTCCGCCTAAGTTCGGCAGCAGCGCGTCCGGACGTTCTTTCGCGATAATCTGTTCCACCCGCTCCACATTCAACGGTTCGATATAGGTTTTATCCGCCATTTCCGGATCTGTCATAATGGTGGCCGGATTGGAATTCACCAACACGATCTCATAGCCCAGGCTCCGCAGTGCCTTGCACGCCTGGGTGCCGGAATAGTCAAACTCGCAGGCCTGGCCGATTACGATCGGGCCGGAGCCGATGATCATTACTTTATGGATGTCTGTTCTCTGTGCCATACTTCTCTCCCCTGTACATATAATCAGCCGTATAAGAGCCTGCCTATACAGCCGTAAAAAAACATGCCTGAATAAAAACCGTATTTCCTATTTTTATTCTAATGGATATTTTACCATACTTCGCTACAAAAAATACAGAGCAAGCTGATTTTTTTTTAAGGAACCACTGATTAAGCCAATTGAAAATGAATACCACATGACCGGAATTCTTTCTGCAAAATCCGGCGCGCCTCTGCTACAGCAAAAAGTGCGGCAAAACTGTCAGCCGCACTTTTCCATTTCACTATATTATTTTAGCCCTTCTTTGCATTTGGTCAGGGCTACCGTCCCTGAACGGGTAATTTCTACAATTTTAATGTGGTTGATATTTTCCAGGAATATCTGGGCACGTTCTGGTGTATCACAGATCTGGATGGTCATCATGTTGTTGCCCATATCAATAATAGAAGCATTCATGACGGAACAGTTATCAATAATGTCCCGCCGGTTATCCCGGGTGTATTTCACTTTGATCAGCATCAGTTCCCGGCAGACCGCTTCCTGTTCATCAAATGTTTTGACTTTAATTACGTCAATCTTCTTATTCAGCTGTTTTTCAATCTGCTCCTGGGTGTGATCATCCCCAGTACTCACAATCGTCATGTTGGAGATAGCGTTATCTTCCGTTTCGCCAACTGCCAGGGAGTCAATGTTGAAGCAGCGTCTCCAGAACAGACCGGAAACCTTACAGAGCACACCAGACTGGTTTTTTACTAATACATTATAAATTCGTTTCATGTCAGGCCACCTCGTTCGGATCTACATCGCACTGGAGTAATACAGATTCATCGTTTTCCAGGAACGCCTGGATGGTTTCAGCCATCTTCGCTTCTTCGTTCAGGTACAGGAATTTCATCCCGTACGCCGCGGCGATGGACTCCAGTTCCGGACTTCCGGTCAGGTCGATGACGGAGAATCTGTCTTTGTACGTGAAATGCTGGTACTGGCGTACCAGGCCCAGTACATTGTTACGTATCACCGCAATCTTCACCGGCACATTATACTGCCGCATGGTTCCCAGTTCCATCATACACATCTGGAAGGCGCCGTCACCGCAGACAGCCACGACCTGACGGGACGGGTCGGCCAGTTTGGCGCCCATGGCCGCCGGTACGGAATACCCCATGCATCCCATGCCGCCTGTAGTAAAGAAACGTCCTTCCCGGATGATGCAGTTAGCGCAGGACCAGAGCTGGTTCTGGCCAACATCTGCCACATAAACTGCATTTTTCTGCATGGCGTCCGACAATGCATGGATAAAATGCGTGGGATCCACGGTGCCCGGCGTGATTACCAGATCTGCCTTAGCCTTTTTGGCTTCTTCCGCTTCTTTCCGGTAACCTGCCAGACAGTCCAGCCATTCCCGGGTTGCCGGGCGGATATCTTCTTTGTCCAGTTCCATGAACACATTCTTCAGATCGCCTACCAGCGGAATGGTCGGCCCTGCATTCTTCCCAATCTCTGCCGGGTCCACGTCGATATGTACCAGAATCTTATTGGTACTGATCTCATCCGGACGGGCAATGGAACGGTCCGCCACCCGGGCGCCGGCCATCAGGATCATATCGGCCTGGTTCATGGCCCGGTTCCCATAGGCTTGCCCGTTGTTGCCTACCATACCAAAAAACATGGGGTGCTCTGTAGGCATGGTCCCCAGACCCATCATAGTAGAAACAACAGGTATCTGATGCCTTTCCGCAAAGGTACGGATCACATCCGCCGCACCGCTTAAATGGGCTCCGCCGCCGGTGCAGATCAGGGGGCGTTTCGCCTTTTTCAACTCCCGCACCACTTTGTCTATCTGTTTGGCATTCCCTTTCACCGTCGGTTTATAAGACGACATGGAAATAGTTTCCGGGTATTCCAGTTTGCTGATCTTCTGATTTTGAATATCAATGGGAAAATCGATCAGGACCGGTCCCTTCCGTCCGGTACTGGCAATGTAAAACGCTTCTTTCACAATATGGGGTACATCTTCCGCATTGCGGACAATGTAGCTGTATTTTACAAACGATTCGCAGGCGCCGGAAATATCCGCCTCCTGAAACACATCGCTGCCCATCAGCCGGCTGTCTACCTGACCTGTGATCACCACCAGCGGAATGCTGTCCGCATACGCAGTGGCAATGCCGGTAATTACATTGGTAGCGCCGGGACCGCTGGTAACTGCTACCACGCCAACCTTTCCCGTCAGACGGGCATAGCCGCTGGCCGCATGAGCCGCATGCTGCTCATGACGCACCAGAACTGTTTTTATCTTTGAATTCAGAATACTGTTGTAAAATGGACAGATCGCTACCCCGGGATAGCCAAATACATACTCTGTGTTTTCCATTTCCAGACACTTTACAATTGCGTCCGCTCCGTTCATGTTTTTCCCTCACTTTAATCCAAATTATCTTATGCCGGCGGCATATTTAAATTATGATAGCATAATTTAAAAATTATTGCACGAAAGCTTTACGATTTTTATAATTTTTTTAATATTTATATTAAATCTGTATCAAATATTATACTTTTATTAAACACAATACGCTAATCAGAGCTCCTTGCGCCGTGGAGACGGGTTCAGATTGTCATTATTTCGCAGTCCGGAGCGCCTGTTGGATTATCTTTTCAAGATTTTCTGCTGAAAGAGCTCCCTGAACCCGGCCGATCACATTTCCCCTGCGGTCGATCAGGTATGTGGTAGGGATGGCCCGGATACCGTACGCTTCGAACAGCTTGCCCCCCTCGTCCATCAAAACAGGATAGGTATAGCCGTTTTTCTCCATAAACGCTTTGACGCCGACCTTATCCGTTTCGCTGCCCAGCTCCGGCGCAGCCACGCCTAACACAATCACCGCATCCCTGCCTTCCTGCGACGAGCGTTCATACAGTTTCTGAATATCCGGCATTTCGGCCCGGCAGGGCGGACACCAGGTCGCCCAGAAATTCAGGAAGACGATTTTGCCTTTATAGCCGGCCAGGCTATGGGTTTTTCCGTATTGATCCTTTAAGGTAAATGGAATGGCAGCAATTGCATTTTGGGTTTGCTTCTCACGTTGCCCGGCGCTTTTGCTTAGTTTATCATCAGGTTGCGCATTCTGCGTTTGCTGCGTGTTTTGCGTTGCGTTTTGCTGCGGCGCGGCAATGCCGGTGCCGGCCAGTTTTCCGGCGAACAGCAGCAGACCCAGCGCAATCATCAGGACGCTGCCCGCTTTCATCGTAAACGCCATAATGCCTTTATGTTTTTTCACCAGCTTCATGACGGTTTCCGAAAACAGTCCTAACAAAAGAAACGGTATCACAAATCCCAGCGTGTAAAACATAATCATCACCATTCCTTTCTCCGGTTCCGCCGCCGCCAAAATTAAAACGCTGCTGAGCATGGGGCCCACGCAGGGTGTCCAGGCAAAACTGAAAACAAAGCCGAAAGCAAATGCCATAACAGGAGACGTTGCCATTGTTTCAAAACGGAACGGCAGTCTCCGCTCCCTGGCCAGAAACCCCCACTCCCCCAGCAGTCCTGACTGGTACAGGCCGAACAGGATCATGAGGATCCCGCCAACGCGCATGATCAGCTTCTGGTGTTTGAGCAAAGCGCTGCCCGCTGCGGAAGCGCCCATGCCCAGCAGGAAGAACGCCGCGCTGATTCCCAATATAAAAAAAAATGTATTTATCATGACCCTGCCGCGGTCAAAGCGCAGGGATCCGTCCGCGTTCCGCTCCGCCGTACCACCGGACAGATACCCGAAATATACCGGCAGCAGCGGCAGCACGCAGGGTGAAAAGAAACTGAAGAGTCCCTGCAGGAAAACGGCAATTGCCGAAATGTCAGGAGATAAAACAGAATTCATGAAAAACCTCTATTGGTATTCCGGTCACTTCAACGATCCGGTATTTTCACACTTTTCTGAAGCAGCCAGCCCGCCGCAGCCAGGCAGAGGAACTGCAACACAACCATGCCCTGGGGCGGAATGGAAAAACCTTTATAAAAAACACCGGGCAACAAACAGCCTGCCGCCAGGCCGAACATCATCCCCGGATACCGGGGGTTGCACCAGTGTACCAACCGTAATGTCAACGGCATGGTCATGTTAAATGCCAAAACCAGCATCACTGCGGCAACCAGACCGGACAGCTGCAACGATGCAAAGCTTAACAGGAAAATAAAAAGGATGGTCTTCGAATACCCTACCCTGTCACAGATGATGCCGCCCAGGGCTTTTCCCGCTGCAAAAACGCAGGGAAAGAGCATCACATACGGACTGGCTGCGCCTCCGCTGCCGAACCCCCGCAATACAATACAGCCCAACAACAGAACAAGACAAATGCCGCTAAGCCATTGCAGCGAAACATTTGGTAAATTCCTGTCCGGCGTTTCAGGCGGGCAAAAACTTTTTGTTTCTGTTTGTTGCGTTTTTTGAGAAAACAAAGCGTCCGGCACAGTATCTACTGATAAATCCTGAAGTACCGTTTTAACTGCAACGGTTTCCGGAATTTCTGTACGCCACAAACGCTGTGCCACCACGGCGCACAAGACGCTGCAGGCAACCAAAAACGGATACGGACCTACAATGCAATTCAATCCCAGGGCCAGCCCTACTGCGCCGCTGGAAACAAAAATACCCAGCTCTTTGTATGTCGTGTAACGCCGCAGTACCAAACTGCCTGCCGCTACATGGAACACGCTGTTGCCGATTCCCAGCAAAACTGTCTGCGCCTTGATGCCCAAAGCAGACTGCGTTCCCAGACCTAACGTCACAAGGACAAACAGGAACGCGTACCGTATCCAGTTTTTCTTTTTATCTAAAAAACAGCCCGTCAGCCACTGGGTGCCGAAAGCAATGGCGTTATACAGTCCGAAATAATAGACTATGGGAGCCAGCGACGGTTCCTGCACGGCATAAGCCGCCATGACCGCCGCACAGATACCGTCCACCAGAAAATGCAATGCCGTAAAGATTGCTAACAAACTCTGCCTCGCTTACATATCGTTGAAAAAAAGATAAAAGTTTCGAAAAACACATTTCTGAAAATATTCAACAACTACTTTTACGATTTATGAAATACAAAAGCCTTGATCATCAATTCAGTATCTGCTTCCCGTCGACCGTTGTCAATTCATAAACCCGATCCAGTGTTTCAATCCTTTCGTCCGCTCCATACACCTTGGGACCATAGCGGGTTTCCACAAAACGATACATGCGGAACTCCACAGCCATCAGGAATTTCACATTCTCTTTTTTCGGAAGCGGGATTAAAAATTCCCGGCTGTCTGATTCCTGCTTTACGTCAGAAACGGAAAACCATCCTGCCTTCTCCAGCAATTTCAAATCCGTGGTTCCCTCTTCCTCCACATACACTTTGTAACCCCACTCGCAGGGTCCGGGCAAGGTTACTTGCAGCCGGAAGACTCTGTCCTTACCTTCAACTTTGGTCAGGGTGAAATCCGGTTCGCACATTCTGTACACCCGTGTAACCGGATTCGGCTGAGGGCGGGGCGGTTTCCGGTACGGATTTCCCGGATCGATTACATCTGCATGAACTGTGGGGAAGAAAGATAACAGTGAAAGAACGACCGTCAGTAAACTTAATAATACGGTACGCATGGTTTCCTCCTTGTTTTATCCTTTATCGCGATCCGCTGTCATGTTTAGTTACAATTCTACTGCGCTTCCCGTTTCAGAATTTCCGCCAGCACTTCGATTCCGGCGCAGATATCTTCGTTCTTTGCAAACTCTTCCGGGTTATGGCTGATGCCGCCCTTGCAGGGAATGAACAGCATCGTCGTAGGACAGACAGCCGGCATGTGCATGGCGTCGTGACCGGCGCCGCTGTTCATATGCAGGAATGATTTGTTCTGTTGTTTGCAGATGGCTTCTGACTGGGCTGCCAGTTTTTCATCTAATGCTACCGGAGTGTCTGATGTGAGCATTTCTTCCACGATTTCCACCACGTCCGCCCGGGCTGTTCCCTGGGCAGCCTGCCGGATCTCCTTCAGGGCGCGCTGTATGCTTTCCGTATTGACGCCCCGTACATCTACCCAGAGAGTAACCTTGCCAGGCACTACGTTAATCGAGCCGGGATCTACCTCTACGATACCGACAGTACCTACGGTCCCGTTTTCTTTTTCATTGATTGCCGCCGTTTCTATGGCCAGTATCATCTTGGCCGCGCTGACCAGCGCATCCTTCCGGTAACCCATTGGTGTTGCGCCGCTATGGTCGGCCATACCGGTTATATGCAGTTTGAAACGGGTAGGCGCTGCAATGTTATGCACGATACCGATCTGGTTACCGGTTTCTTCCAATACCTTTCCCTGCTCGATATGCATTTCTGCAAAACACTTGTAGACGCCTGGCTTTAAAACCGCTTTATCATATTCATCCAGGTTGCCGCCCCACTCTTTCACTGCTTCTTTAAAGGTAATATCGTCCTTGCGGCAGGCATTGGCAAATTTTTCCGGCTTCGCCTTTCCTGTAATCAGCTTGCTGCCAATGGTAGCAAAGCCAAACCGGCTGGACTCTTCCGCCCTGAATACGATAATTTCGATACTGCGCCGCAGCGTTTCGTCAGACAGCATATGCAGCGCTTCCAATGCACCCACTACGCCGCACATCCCGTCATAGGCGCCGCCATGGATGACTGTATCCAGATGGGATCCGCAGGCTACAGGCGGAATATGGGGATCCAGTCCGGGGCGGCGCAGGAACAGATTTCCCAGCACATCTTCCCTTATTTCCAAATTCAGATATTCAATTTGCTTCAGCAGCCACATCTGGGCCGCTTTGTCTGTACTGGTATAAGCCAGGCGGGTAATGCCCGCATCGGTTCTGCCAAATTTTGCCAGGCCGCCGATCAGTTCTTCCACACGTTTTTTGTTTACTGGTAACATACGCTTTCTTGTATGATGTATTTAGGGAAACGCTGATTAAATGAGTTTCCTTAGAAGCTGCCACCATACTTTTCCTTTCTTAGAATTTTATTACTTTTACAATCTTCCGTTTTGCTTCCCAATTTTGCAGGAAAGCACTTATTCTTTTTTCCCTTATCCGCATCAGGTTTTACCTTGATACGTTACTTTTATTATGACAAAAAAAGCTGTAATTGTAAACATCCTGCGATGTTGCACAATTACAGCTGATTTGCATCACGCACTGTATTTTACAGCCAGTTCCGTCAGCGTAGCCGCCGCTTTCCAGAGTACTTCCTCATCAAAATCGAAGTGACTGTTATGGTGTCCTGCCGCGATAGGTGTACCGTACATCATGTAAGCCGCTTTGCCGCCGCGCTTCTGTACCCGGTCCATAAAATACGTGCAGTCTTCACTGCCGCCCATATCCACATAGGTCAGCACATTGGCGTAACCGCATTTTTCTTTGACCAGCGCCGCAATTTCTTCCGCCAGTTCCTTATCGTAAATGCTGGCCGGCGCGCCGCCTGCCAGGGATATCTCGACCTTTACATCGTACAGATCTGCTGCAGCCTGCAACATACGACGGGCTTCTTTGACCATGAATTCATTGATCTCCGTGTTACCGCCCCGTGTCTCAATTTTCATGGAAGCAATGTCAGGAACCACGTTTCGCCCGGTCCCCGCGTTCAGCACGCCTACATTGATGCGGCTGGAGCCCTGACTGTGCCGGGAGATCGTGCTTAAGCTGATGGCTGCCTGGGCCGCTGCCAGTAAGGCGTTCTTTCCTTCCTCCGGTGCCGCTCCGGCATGGGCGGAAACACCGTGGAACACTGCATCCATCTTCGTTGTGGCCAGAAAGCCATCCGTCATGGTTACCAGCGTATCCGCCTGGGTACACTTAAAACCGATGTGCCCGCCAAACAGGTAATCCACATCGTCTACCACACCGGCATCCACCATGGCCAGCGCACCGCGAACCCCTTCTTCCGCAGGCTGGAAAATCAGTTTGATACGGCCCTGCAGTGCGTCCATATTTTCCTTTAACAGTTTGGCCGTAGCCAGACCGATGGTCACATGCCCGTCATGCCCGCAGGCATGCATCGCCTTTGCATGTGTGGAACGGAACCCTTCCGCTGCCGGACGGTGTGCCCCTCCTTTATCCTCTTCCACATCGTTGCAATCCATATCAAAGCGGAACGCAACAGTTTTACCGGGCCTGCCCGTATCCAGAATGCCTACCACGCCGGTCTTGCCGCCGGCCATTTTCTCCACCAGCACCGGGTCTGCCCCTTCGGATATGGCACGTTTCATATAGTCTTCCAGTTCCCCCGCAGAAGGCCGCCCCATCATGGACGCTTCTGCCACTACTTCGTCACCAAAATGCACTTCATAGCCTAATGCTTTCAGTTCATTAATAATCATTGATGCCGTCCGGAATTCCGTCCATCCGGTTTCCGGATGGGTATGGAGATCACGCCGTCTGGCAATCAGTTCCGGTTTTAATGCTTCTGCCTGTTTCCAAATCGTTTCCATAGTATCATTCTTTCCTTTTCTTTGAACTCTCACAGTCTGTAAGTATATGTTCCGCGTACCCGCACTGCACGGATACGCGGAAGCTTATCATAATTTTAATATAGTATATTCGTTATCGAATCAGAAAGCCAGGAACATCATACCAACGATCATAGCGAAAACCATGGGGATCGCATTGCGGCGGGTAACTTCCATGGGGCTGATGCCTGCAATACCGGCTACGATAATGGTTGCGCCGGCAATCGGGGACATGGTGCGGCCCAGGGTACCGCCCAGGGTAGCCATGGAACCCATCTGTACGATAGACATACCAAAATCGGCTGCATGAGGTGTAACCGCTTCATTAAACGCAAAGGTTGCCGCATCGCCGGAACCGGTGATCAGACCTAACAGGAACGGACCAACGGACGCACAGATCTTAACGATAGACGGATTGTTGACCATGGCAGCGATAAAGGCCTTCACCAGACCCATGGCATTCATACCGGCTACGAATACGCCTGCCGCCAGAATGATACCGATGATATCGCCGTAAGCTTTGCCCATGCCGTCGAAGAAGGACTTGGTCAGAGCCGCCGGATTGGTCCGGGTCACGATGCAGGTCAGGATGGCGCCGATGACCATGGCCTGGGCTACGCCCATCTTAAAGATAGGAACCAGACCGGTAGCGCCTAAAATCAGGATAGCGATAGGAACAACAGGCATCAGGGCGTAGAGCGGATTCACTTTAAACTCAGTATCCAGTTCCAGACCTTCCACCACATGGCCCTTGTTTTCTTTCAGGAAATAAGCAATCGCGGTTAAAACTACTGCGCCCACCAGCAGGGAGGCAATATTGGCTTTGTAATGGAATGCGATGACGTCCATTACATTCACACCGGCAATCTTAGCCACAAACGGGTTGTGGGCCAGGCCCGGATTCAGCATGGAACCGTAGGTACCGCACTTAACTGCGGCGGCTGCCATAGCCGGATGCACACCAGCGCCCATCAGGATAGGAATAAAGATCGCGCCCGCCGCTGCAGCCGTGCCGGCCGCGCTGGGCAGTGCCACGTTTACGGCATAGGTCCCGAAGATAACGCCGGGAATCAAGAGCCAGTTCACTTTTAACAACAGTTTTGCCAGGGCGTTGATCAGATGTTTATCACAACCCGTGAAACGCATGGCCAACGCAAAACCCATACTGGAGCAGGCGGAAGAAATCATGCCGCTGCCCATGCCTTTGGCGAAAGCGTCCAATGCTTTCATGGGAGCTCCCGACGCCAGGCACATGACGATACCGGCACAGACCAGCACCATCCTGGCTTCATAGCGCTTTACCAGCAGGAACAGCGCTGCCAGAACAATAAGACAACCTAAGATTAACATAAAATTACCCCCTTTGCCGTGTTAAAGAAATGCTTTAATTCCGGCCTTCCTTAAATAATCAGGCGTTTCTGCCCGAATTATTATTTTTTAGTATAACATCAGGAAACAGACTTAACAATATTTCACACAAAGGAATACTGTATACACTACTTTCTGCAACTAAACTGTAACAGATTAACAAAAAACGGAAAGGCAGGAAACCTTTCCGTTAAACTTTTAAGACAAGATACACAACTATTAAGATAAAACTATTTCAAATCAGGCAGAAAATACTTAACCCGCCATTATTTCAGGGTGCCTAACGCTTCCGCGTTTGTCTGATTTGCTTTTTCCCTCCCGATGTCAACGATAACACGGTTGTGCTCATCCACCATAACAACTTTCGGTGTATGCTGTTTTGCTTCTTCCTCATTCATAACAGCGTAGGCAATAATAATGACAACGTCACCCACCTGCGCTTTCCGTGCAGCGGCACCGTTCAGGCAAATAACACCGCTGCCGCGTTCCCCGGCAATGGTATAGGTTTCCAGCCGTTCCCCGTTATTATTGTTCACAATCTGGACTTTTTCACCGGGCAGTATGCCTGCCGCATCCAAAAGGTCCTCATCAATGGTGATGCTTCCCATATAATCCAGACGCGCCTGCGTTACAACAGCGCGGTGGATTTTTCCATGAAACATAGTATATAACATGTAATTTCCCCCTGTTTTAGTGTTTACGCTTCTGCCTGTAAAATCGTATTGTCAATCAGGCGGGTTGTGCCAAACTTAACAGCCACAGCCAGCAGATGGTCTGTTGTGATCACGTTTTCCGCAGGCGAAAGTTCGGGCAACCGATAGATTTCCACATAATCAATCTCAGCCAGGGGCTCCTTCCGGATGGTTTCCGTCACCATTGCCACCAACGCCTCACTGTTGCGCTCCCCCTTTTCAAAAGCAGCCTTTGCCTGCTGCAACGCCTGACTTAAAACTACCGCAGCTTTTCTCTCCGACGTATTCAGATACACATTGCGGCTGCTCTTCGCCAGGCCGTCCGCTTCACGCACAATCGGCATGACACGGATTTCCAGCGGAAAGAAAAGATCCTTGACCATACGTTTCAGAACCTGCGCCTGCTGTGCATCCTTCTGTCCGAAGTAGGCTTTGTCAGGCTGGGCCAGGTTAAACAATTTGCTGACCACCGTAGCTACGCCCCGGAAATGAATGGGACGGCTGCGGCCACAAAGTACCTTTGTGATCCCGCCGGTAACTTCCACCCAGGTCATATCATTGCTGGGATACATCTCAGCGGGAGAAGGCGCGAAAAGCACATCAGCCCCCATTTCCGCAGCAAGTTCGCAGTCATGATCCAGGGTTCTCGGGTAAGCATCCAGATCTTCCGTGGGACCAAACTGAGTCGGATTAACAAAATCACTGACGATTGTAAAGTCATTTTCTGCATGTGCTGCCTTAATCAGCGATGCATGCCCTTCATGCAGGGCACCCATGGTAGGAACAAGCCCGATGCTTTTCCCCGATTTTTTTACTTCTTTTACTAACGCCTGTAATTCCCTTACAGTTTTTATCAGTTTCATCTTTTTCCTCCTGTTATATCCTTTACAAAAAAATTTCCATTAGATTCTGCTTTCTTATTGCGCGGTCTGCACTTTTTCAGGGATCTGTCCTGCATAATCCTCTGATTCCTTATCAAAGCGGGGATTCAGATAATTCACATATAACCAGGCCAGGATACTGCCGGAAATGTTATGCCAGCTGCTGAAGATAGCCCCCGGGACCGCAGCGGCAGCAAGGCTGGCAAAATGCGTTTTGGCCAGACCCGCCGCAAGACCGGAATTCTGCATACCAACTTCAATGGAAAGTGCCACGCACTTTTTCCAGCTCATACCGGAAACATGGCCGATTACAAAGCCCAGCAGGCAGCCCAGCAGGTTGTGGAGCACAACTACGGCAATAATGGTTACGGAAGATGCCAGAATTGCTTCACGGCTGGCGCCCGCAAGTCCTGCGATCAGTAAAGAAATGCACAGGCAGGAAAGCGCCGGCAGGTAAGCTTTGGCTTTTTCGCACCAGACCGGGAAATAATGACGCAATGCCACTCCAAACCCTATTGGGATAATGACGATCTGGACAATGCTCCAGAACATGGCAATGGGGCTGAAATCAATCCGCTGTCCGATAATGAGATACGTAAGCAGCGGGGTCATAATCGGAGAAAGCAACGTGGAAACCGTCGTCATGGTTACGGAAAGAGCCAGGTCTCCTTTGCTGATAAACGTAATAACGTTAGACGCCGTACCGCCGGGGCAGGTACCTACCAGTACCACGCCGACTGTAAGGGCCGCATCCAGATCAAATGCACGGGCAAGCAGATATGCCAGGAACGGCATTACGGCATATTGTGCAACAGCTCCTAAAAACACATCCCGCGGGCGTTGCAGGATAAGCCGGAAATCTTTCAGTTCCATGGTGGTGCCCATGCCGAACATGATGATCCCCAGCATCATGCTGAGAAGCGAAAACCCTGCCAGTTTTCCCAGCACCCAGGTGAATGCCGGCGGACAGGTCATGCCCCCGATAAAGAATAAGATGATGACTACTCCAAAATACTTCCCGATGAGTTCACACAGCTTTTTCATTCTTCTCCTCCTTCTTTTTCCAGGAGAGCTGCATAAAAAAATGCGCATCCGGAAAGATGCGCAATACAGCCTTTTAGCGTCTCGTCCCGGTCTTGTAAGATCCAAGCGATGTATGACTTTGTCCGGAAACGTTGCGGTGTTGCTGGTAAAGCTCCACAGGATGCCTTCCATGCCGCTCCGATTCCAGAAAGATAGTAGCAGAAAGAAACGAAAAAATCAAGTGAAAAATCAATGATTTTTTAAAAATTATTTAATCTAAAAAAAACAACAGAAAAAGGAAATACAAGCTAAATTGAAATTTTGCCTTTACCGTCCGAAATTTTAATTTCTGTCCCATATTCTTTAGAAAGCTCCGCGATATCGGCGAGAATCTGTCCGCCGTATTCAGCATCCGCCAGTTCCGGACGTCCCCGCAGGCTTCTCCCGTTCTTTAAGCCCAGACTCAGGGGTTGCAGATCCACTTCCCGGATTGCGCCTTCCGTTACCGTAAAAGACGCCAGCGCCGATTCAAAGACAAAATGATCCACCGCCAGGCCCCTGGTTCCGTTGGCACTGCGGGCATCCAGCCCGTCCGCCACTGTGTTATCAGGTCCCAGATCATACAGGTCATAGAATTCTGTCGGCTGACGTTCCACGGAATCATTCTGGAAAATGAAATCACCCAGGCTGTAAAATACAGGCTTATCTTTATAAATCTCAATACCGCGCCAGATATGGGGACCGTGCCCGATATACGCGGAAGCTCCCGCATCGATGCACAACTTTGCGAAATCGCGGCAGAAGTCCGCAGGCCGATTCTTTTGCATTCCTTTCCGCTCATGGCTGTGGTGACTGACAAACACAAAGTCCGCCTGCCGTTTCGCTTCTTCGATGGAACGGACGATCCGGTCCGCATCCTTTTTGTTCATCGTGGTGATGGTGCCGGGCTTCTCGCCCCGGGCCGCAGCTTCAAAGCGGATCTTTCCGATCAGATAACCACCGGTCATGGGCTTATTGAACCCTTCCTTTTCCAGCAGCATACGGTCGGCATTCACTTCGGTCTGGTCCACGATTTTGCGAAGGGTGTCCAGTTCTTTCGGTCTGACTTTGTGGACCGTCTGGTACCGCAACACGTTGGCACCGGGCCGCCCCAGCACGTCCCTGCGCGGGTTGGATGCCATCCCCCACTCGTTCATGGTGGAAGTAACGCCTATGATTGCAACACGCCCCTGAGGCAGATCAAGATATCGTGGCTGTGCCGCCTCTTCCAGATTGATCCCGCAGCCGGCATGTACAACACCGGCAGCATCCAGATGTTTTTTGGTCGTGAGGATGCCTCCCAGATTCCAGTCGATGGTATGGTTATTGGCCCAGGTATAAAGGTTGAATCCAAGATACTGCAAATCCTGCAGCACGGCCGGGCGGGCGCAGGCCCAGGTACCGCCGCTGACAGGCGCCGGGAACACTTCAAAATCATGAAGAAGTATCTCAAAATTAGTGAAACGCACGTCAAATTGTTCCAGATAATTTTTCAGTGCTGCCAGCTTCGCGTCACGCGGAAGCCGCTGCGTGATGAAAGAATCGCCTGCCAGTACCATGGAAACTGTTTTTGAAGTCTTTTGCATGAAATCGCCTCCCCAAAAATAATAAAAAACACAGTATCTGTTTTTCGTTATTTATTATTATAAAAATCACCGTTTTACGTTGGTCAGCAACACAACTGTCTCCACATGATGCGTCCTGCTGAACATATCGCAGGGCTGCACCTTTTCAATTTTAAAACCGTGTTCATGCAGATACGCCAGATCCCTTGCCAGCGTTGCCGGGTTACAGGAAACGTACACCACCCGCTCCGGCATTACTTTCACGATTGCCGACAGCACCCGTTCCTCGCATCCTGCACGGGGCGGATCCAGAATTACCACATCCGGCCGGAGCCCGCCGGCAACAAGCTTCGGCATTTCTACCGCTGCGTCGCCTAACAGGAAATCTGCATTTTCAATATGGTTTGCCTGGGCATTCTTTTTTGCATCGCGAATAGCAGACGGGACGATTTCGATTCCCAGTGCCTGCCGGGCCTTCTGGGCCATGAACAGGGTAATGGTACCTGTACCGCAATACAGGTCTACTACGGTTTCTGTGCCTTTCAGATCCGCAAATTCCAACGCTGTATTATACAATTTTTCTGCCTGTTCGCTGTTGACCTGGAAAAATGACTGGGCAGAAATATTGAATTTCAGGGGACCGATTTTATCTTTAATCGTAACGGCTCCGGCAATCAACCGGGTCTTCTCTCCTAATATCACATTGGTACTTCTCTTATTCACGTTCTGTACCACACTTTTTACACCGGGAATCGCGGTTTTCAGCATCTTCACCAGTTCCTTAAGGTGAGGTACGTTATCCTGTGCCGTAACCAGGCAGACCATGATTTCCCCGGTGTGTACACCTACCCGGCCCATTATATGGCGGACTATGCCGGTACGTTTATCCTCGTCATACGGCGCAATCTTAAACTGTTTCATCCAAGCCCGGACAACAGAAGCGATCTCATTGTTTTTCTGTTTCTGGATACAGCAATCCGTTACGTCAATTACAGTATGGGTGTTTAAAGCAAAGCAGCCTATTTTCAGTTCACGGTTTTTCCCCGACACGGGAAACTGCATTTTGTTACGGTAATATAAAGGATGTTCAGATCCAATCGTCGGCATTACCTTAATACCGTGAAGGTGGCCAATCCGTTCCAATGCCGCTTTTACCTGTTCCCGTTTTTCCTTCAGCTCCGCCTCGTAGGAAAGATGCTGCAGCTGGCAACCGCCGCAGGATTTGTAAACCGGACAGACCGGATCCACCCTGTCTGGGGAAGCAACGAGGATTTCCTTCAGCTCCCCAATGATGAAAGACTTTTTAATAAAGGCCGCTGCTGCTCTCACCGTTTCACCCGGCAGCGCGCCCGGTACAAACACTGCAATATCCGCAAACCGTCCTACGCCTTCCCCTGTGCTTCCAAGACCTGTGATCTCAATCTCCAGTTCCTGACCTTTCAGCACAGAAAGAACAGGATGTACTTTTCCAATTTCATTTTTACTCTTGACTTTCTTACCTGTTCCGTTCATTTTCCCTCTCGTTCTGAAAACAGAAAAAGTTGCAGATGTCATTCCTGCAACTTAATCATACCTTACCTGTATTTATTTGTAAACAGACATGTTAATCCCATAATATAAAACTGTTTAAAAAGCGTTCAGAAGAAAACTATAATTTTGCGCTGATCTTATTCGGTTTCCTTCCTTCCGACTTCGCCATCTCCACTTCCCGCTTTTTCGCTTCCAGCTCTTCAATCTGGCATTCCGGACAGACTCCCTGGAACACGATATTATGGTTTTCCATACGATATCCGGTCATCTGCGCGATTTTATCGTCCAGATCCTGGAAATAATCCAGATCATCTACATTCATAAACCTGTGGCATTTCACGCACTGTACGTGATAATGCTTCGTCAGCATATGATCATATCTGTCTGCGGAACTGGGAACGGAAACGCGGTGCAGCAGCCCGCTGTCCACCAGAGAGTTCAGATTCCGGTACACAGTTCCCTTGCTGATATCCGGATAATCCAAAACAATACGGTTGTACACTTCTTCTGCCGTAGGATGGTTGCTCAATGAACGTACTGCAGAAATGACCAGCTGGCGCTGAATGGTATTTCTCTTTTGCACAGCCATTCCTCCAATCAATATTTATTACTAAAAAGACTGCTTAATAAAAACCTTTTAAAAAAATCTTTTTCAAAGCCTTTTACAACTTATCTTTCTTACTTAAGTTTATCATATTTTTTCAATTTGTAAAGGGCTGTTCTCATTTCGAAGATAAGTTAATTAAGATTTTTTACTATTTTCAAGTCTGTTCACAGTCCAAAACGCACGTATCGGAAGATTGGAGGCTCCCGGCGGAGACCAGATAAACTCCGCATCTTTGCGTTTATGATTCGGCAGATGGGTAAAAACATCATCTACTTCGTCGCCTTTGCCAAAGAACAGGTTTTTTCCCGGAATATTGACAATAGCTGCCTTCCCTTCAGAAATCATCATGCCGGCGCCATAAAATTCACCGCCCCAGGGATTAATTCCCAACTGGATGGGATGTTCGCCTGCGACGCTGTATACAAGATGATAAACAACACCGTAATTCCCATGATTCTGTGTCGTTTTTCCTGTCATACTGTCAATTCCTGTCAGATAATACGGATCGTCAGAACTTGCCATACACAACGCCTTTGCCTGATACCACTTCATCTGAACCGGCTTTTTAACGATATATGTCAGATCTGCATTCCGGTACGTTCCACGCAGCGGATGCTCGTCCATCGGCAACAGAATTCCCTCCCGGGAAAATTTATCAACGTCTTCTTCCGGGTTGCACATCATGATGACAATTTCAACAGGATGATTCGTATAAAAATCAAACATGCCTGTTAACAGCTGTTCCGGTTTAAGACGGGCGCCAGCGTGCTGCATATTACGCGCCTGTGAAAGAACTTCCAGATATTCTCCCCTGGCCAGCGTCGTCAGCGGTAAGTCCGGTACTTTCCGGTAAAAACTGTACTCCGGTATTTCGTTTTTGTTTATTCTGTTCTTCTTACTGTTTTCCCGTTTTTCTTCCATTTCGTTTTTATGTGCTTTTTTCAAAAGCTCTTTATACTCGTTAAAATACCGCGTCTGTCCTTTTCGCGCAGAAATATAATAACGTTTGTCCGGATCGCCGATCCCCCGGCATCCCCAGGTGATCGTGGCCCGCTTATCGACAGGGCGCATCAGGATGGCCAGTTTCCTGGTATTTTTTGTCCCGTTTACGTGATGGAAAAATACACGTCCTTCTCCTTCAACAACATCCTTATACAAAATGCCGTTGTCGTAAACCATCTCCGGGCTGTCAGAAAACAGCAGCGTCGGACCGCTTTGTAACACCTGTACATCCACATCCTGATACTTTTCCGGAACCTTACGGTACCCAGCTTCGGCAGACGCAGGAGAAAAAACGCCTCCCAGTATGCCGACACCTGCCAGAACAGCGGCAATACGTGACGGCAATTTAAGCAATGCAAGCCAATTCATTGTCTTTCCTTATCCTCCGCAAAAAGAAATACGGATGAACGATACGGCCGCACATCCGCATAAAAATAATCCAAAAGCACTTACTTTGTTTTTACGATCAATATTCCAGGGCATAACAATACGTGCGCTTTTACTTTTTCAGACTGTTCCGGTAATCTTCCATAAATTTTGCCAGCCCTTTATCGGTCAGCTCATGTTTGATCAGCTCACGCAGAACCTTGGTAGGTATCGTAGCAATATCCGCTCCGGCCAGCATCATCCTGTCAACATGTTCCATGTTGCGCACGCTGGCGGCAATGATTTCCGTTTTGAACTGGTAGTTGCGGAATACTTTTACCATATCCTCTACCAGCTTTGAACCGTCCTGCCCGATATCGTCCAGACGCCCGATAAAAGGGCTCACATAAGACGCGCCGGCCCGGGCGGCCAGCAATGCCTGACCCAGGCTGAACACCAGCGTAACATTTGTTTTGATCCCTTCCGCTGCCAGAATCTTGACCGCTTTCAGCCCCTCCGTGATGCAGGGGATTTTTACAACCACGTTATCCGCGATTTTCACCAGTTCCCTCGCCTCTTTTACCATTCCTTCGCAGTCCTGGCTGATTACTTCGGCGCTTACGGGTCCTGGGATCAGCGCGCAGATTTCCGGAATCACTTCCGCCTGTGTGCGCCCCGACTTGGCGATCAGCGACGGATTGGTAGTCACGCCGTACACGATTCCCATATCCGCAAATTCCCTGATTTCTTCCACGTTAGCCGTATCCATAAAAATTTTCATAGCCACGTCTCTCCTTTTATTATTTTTCACTGCAAAACGGAGGCACCTGTTCCTCTGCCACCCTGACAGAAGCCCGCAAAGCCGACCGGTTCGCGCTTCCTTAAAACAACGTCAGCTGGTCATCATCCGTTGGAAGCAGCAGATCAAGCTTCGGCTTTTTCCGGTTTTCATTGGTGACCCAGTTGCCACACTTCGGACAGTTCATCTCCATATCAGGAAGAGCCCAGGCAAGGTGTGTCCCGCATTTCGGGCAGATAAACTCCACCTGCATGCCCGGCCGTATTTTATTATCTTTCTGCCTTTCTGCTTTTTTCAAGAAAATGCCTCCCCTTTTCTTTTCAAATCTATTATACAATACTTTTGTTTCATGGTAAAATAAAAAAAACAAAATCAAAAGGGAACAAAACGTTAATGAGTTTGCGCGATGACCGGTCGTGCAGACAAACTACTCACCGGTTCCATAATACTACGTTACGAGGAGGATCATTGATTATGTTAGATTTATCCAAAGAGTTTTCCCTGTCGGGTTTTCTGGAAGAAACGGAAGAAGACGGCATCGTACTATACGTAATGGACTTTCCGGACGATGTGTATATTACCGTCACAGATGACAATGGAAGGACGCCGGTGCGCGCCAAACAGAATCTGGTACTGGCATGCTACGACGGCGACGGCCGTTACCTTTGGGGCAGCGAGTTCCGGACCTTCATGGAACTGCAAAAACTCTGTCAGAACAATCCTGCAGGCTCTCCGGAGCTGCTGAAAGCGTTAAAAGGCGCTTCCAGAACCCTGAAAGAAACGGAATAGGCTGTTCCGTCCCATCCGCAGGCGTTCATTCCCGATATTTAAAATCCGCCGGATCCGAAAATCCGGCGGATTTTTTACTGCAAATTTGCTGCAATATTTATCATCGTCAATATATTCTATTCTTCCATCAGACCCAAATGTTCGAACAGATGGAACAGCAGGCTTAACAGAATCGCTACCAGCGTAGCCAGTACCATTCCCTGTACCGTAATGGTACCGAAGGTCAGCTTGGCGCCGGAAAGGCCGACGATCATAACAACGGCCGTCATGGTCAGGTTACGGGATTTGCTGTAATCCACCTTCTGTTCTACCAGAAGACGCAGACCGGAGGCTGCAATGACGCCGAACAGCAGCATGCAGACACCGCCCATGACCGGACTCGGAATACCGTGGATCAGTTCACTTAACTTTCCGATAAAGGACAACAGGATGGCAAACACAGCTGCGCCGCCAATGACCCAGACGCTGTAGACTTTGGTGATCGCCATGACACCGATGTTTTCACCGTACGTTGTATTCGGAGTAGCACCGAACAGGCCGGATAAAATATTGGAGCAGCCGTCTGCAAACAGGGAACGGTCCAGACCGGGATCCTTCATCAAATTACGACCAACGATATTCCCTGTCACCATCAGATGCCCGATGTGTTCGGTCAGCACCACAAGCGCTGCCGGCGCGATAATCGCGATCGCATCCATGTTGAAGGTCGGCGCGGAAAACTGCGGAATGGCAAACCAGGGCGCATTGATCACCGGAGTCATATCGACCATTCCCAGGAAAAAAGCCAGAATATAGCCGCAGACAACACCGAACAGGATCGGGATAATCGCCATAAAGCCTTTAAATGCTACGGAACCGATGACGGTGACCAGCAACGTAAATACGGATACCATCACGTTATTCAACTCAATTTTATCCCCTACAAGGCCGGCCATGGAAGCCGCTGTCGGCGCCAGCTCCAGACCGATGATAGCAACAATGGCCCCCATCGCAGCCGGAGGGAAAATGAAGTCAATCCATTTCGTTCCCATCATCTTAACAATGAATGAGAACAGGACGAACAACAGACCGAATACGATGAACCCGGACTGCGCGTCTGAATAGGGATGTGTCGCCATAATCAAAAGAACCGGGGAAATAAAAGCAAAGCTGGAACCCAGGTATGAAGGAATCTTTCCTTTCGTCAGAAAGATATACAGCAACGTTCCTACTCCGTTCATGAAGAGGCAGGTGTTTGGATTTAATTTGAACAGAAACGGCACGAGCACCGTCGCGCCGAACATGGCAAACAAATGCTGCAGGCTCAGCGGAATATTCATCAGCAACGGAACACGCTCTTCAACCTGAATAACTTTATGCGACATAACGTTTCCTCCCATATCTTTTCATGAAAAACGGCTGCCTGTAAAGACAGCCGTTTGTGTTTAATTTATCTTCCCAGCCAGGAAGTTTTTTTCGGAGCCTGTTTTTCCACATCCACCCGGGACGGTGCATACATCATAATCGTATCACTGACCTTGGAAATGCTGGCATTCACAATATAACTTACACCGCACATGTAATCAAAAATGCGGTTGCGGGTTTCTTTGTCCACTTCCGCAAAATTAACCATGACCGCACAACCTTCCATCAGTTTTTCCGCATAGGAAACTGCATCTTCATAGGTATGAGGGGTACGCACCAGAATATCCAGCTGACCGGGCCGTACTACATACGGGCCGGCATACGTGTCAACAGATTCTTCATTACTAAAAAGTTTCATTGCGGAATTCTTAAAATCCATGATGCGATAGCCTCCATCCCATTTGATTTAATGAACGGTCAAAAAACTTCTCTATATCTATATATTGTAGCAGATTCAAAAAAAAACACAACATGTTTTCTTAAAAAAATACCGTAAAAGCAGGTTTTTTTCAAGTTTTTTGCATAAAATGCCGGATATACGGATCTGGATACTGAACCATTTGCATAAAACGGGATGCCTGCCGGTCTTATTTATCGGCCACAGCAGCATTCTTGGCACGCCCGCGCATACGGCCACGTTCTACCCGGTCCAATACCCGTTTGCGCATACGGATATTTTTAGGCGTAACCTCTACCAGTTCATCGTCGTTGATATGTTCCAGTGCCTGTTCCAGTGAGAAGAAAATAGGGGGAATCAGACGGATTGCATCATCACTGCCGGATGCGCGCATGTTGGATACATGTTTCTTCTTGCAGGGATTGACGTCCATATCATCTTCACGGGAGTTTTCACCGATGACTTCTCCCTGATATACATTCTGGCCCGGTACAATATACATGATGCCACGTTCCTGACAGTTTCCGATGCCGTACGCACAGGTCTCTCCGTTTTCAAAAGCCACCAGGCTGCCGCGGGTGCGGCCAGGGATAGGTCCCTTGTAATAATCATACCCGGCATACACATGGTTCATAACGCCGTTGCCCTTGGTATCGGTCAGGAACTGGTTGCGGAATCCGATCAGGCCTCTGGCGGGAATCTTAAACTCCAGCCGCATATAACCGGCCATCTCATGCATGTTTACCAGTTCGGCCTTGCGGGTTCCCAGGTCTTCCATGACAACGCCCATAAAATCCTGCGGTACATCAATAGTCAGGGCTTCCATAGGTTCCATGGTATGCCCGTCTTTGTCTTTACGCAAAATAACTTTAGGCTTGCCTACCTGAAGTTCAAAGCCTTCCCGGCGCATAGTTTCAATCAAAATAGACAGATGCAGTTCACCGCGCCCTTTTACAATAAAGGTATCGGTATTTTCTGTTTCCTCAACCCGCATAGCCACGTTGGTCTGGATTTCTTTCATCAGACGGTCCCGCAGATGGCGGCTGGTCACATACTCGCCTTCTTTGCCTGCAAAAGGACTGTCATTTACCAGAAATTCCATAGACAGGGTGGGCTCATCAATTTTGATACCCGCCAGCGCTTCCGGTTGTTCAGGATCTGCAATGGTATCCCCGATTTCCACATTGCTCAGGCCGATCAGTGCCACAATGTCACCGGCTTTCACTTCAGGTGTCTCAACACGTTTCAGACCCTGATACGTATAAAGGCGTCCGATTTTTTCGATGGAGACCTTCTCCTCATGCATCAGCGCGATCTGCTGACCGTTCTTAATCGTACCGCGCACTACGCGGCCAACTACGATACGGCCCACGTAAGAATCATAGTCCAAGGTGTTGGCCAGCATCTGAAGCGGCTGTTCCGTCTCAACATCCGGAGCGGGAATGGTATCCAGAATTACCTGGAACAGCGGTTCCAGATTGTCGCTTTCATCCTCCATGGACAATTTGGCAAAACCGGAACGGGCAGAAGTGTAAACAACCGGAAATTCCAGTTGTTCATCGTCTGCTTCCAGCTCGATGAACAGGTCAAGGACTTCGTCCACTACTTCCGCAGCCCGCTGGTCCGGACGGTCTATCTTATTGATGACCACGATGGGTTTCAGGTGCTTTTCCAATGCCTTACGTAATACATATTTGGTCTGCGGCATGGGGCCTTCATAAGCGTCAACCAGCAGCAGCACGCCGTCCACCATGGTCAGCACCCGTTCTACTTCCCCGCCAAAATCCGCATGGCCCGGTGTATCCAGAATATTGATCTTAGTACCGTTATGCATAACGGATGTGTTTTTAGACAAAATCGTAATGCCGCGTTCCCGCTCCAGATCGTTGGAGTCCATCACGCGTTCCGCGACCTTTTCGTTCTCACGGAAAATATGGCTCTGCCTGAGCATAGCGTCCACTAAAGTGGTTTTGCCATGATCGACATGGGCAATAATGGCAATGTTCCGGATATCATTTCTGATCATTATGCTGTTTCCCTCTCTCAAAAAAAATTAAATTGTCAGTCATCCCCATAGGAAGCGCACCGCAATCCAGCTGCGCCTTTGGGCTTTTCCCTGATTTCACAGTAAAAGAATGAGGATGCTTATCAGAGCATCCTCAACTTTGACTCAAATATTATATTCTTTTTGTATTTCACTGTCAACAGAAAACCTTATTTTACTACGCTGGGAAGCCATGTTGCCAATCCGGGTACAAAGCAGAGGATCAGCATTTCAATTCCCATAACCACTGCATAAGGAATAACGCCCTTTACAATCTGGGTCATCTTGCTGTCGGGGCTGACGCCCTGCAGCACGAACAGGTTCATGCCTACCGGCGGCGTGATCAGCGCCATTTCCATATTAATCTGCAGGATTACGTTGAACCAGATGGGGTCAAACCCAAGCTGCAGGATGATGGGATACAGGATGGGAACCGTAATAAAGATGATGGAAACGGTTTCCAGAATGCAGCCCAGGAACAGCAGCAGGCAGTTGATCATAATGAAGAAAATCCACCGGCTCAGCTGCATTTCCGTTACCATCAGGGTCAGCGCCTGAGGCACCTGTAAAATCGTCAGCACGAAGCCGAACAGGGTGGCGCCGATCATGATGCAAAAGATCATGGAAGAAGTTTTCACCGTACCCAGCAGGATATTCGGCATATGCTTCAGGGTCAGGGTCCTGTAAATACAGAACGTAATGAACAGGGAATACACCGTGCCCACAGCCGCCGCTTCCGTCGGTGTGAACGCGCCGGTGTAGATGCCGCCCACTACAATAACCGGCAGCAGCAACCCCCAGATGGAACTTTTCAGCGCGTCGATCCGTTCCTGCCAGGAGGCTTTCGGCTCCAGCGGCAGGTTTCGGGATTTATAAACCACCACGCCGATAAAGAAGATGGTCAGCATGAATCCGGGGATAACACCGGACATAAACAACTGCCCGATGGATTCGCCGGTGATGGCACCGTAGAGAATCATGGGAATCGAAGGAGGTATCAGGATGCCCAGGGTACCGCCGGCTGCCACCGCGCCCAGCACTACCGTACGCTCATAATTCCGTTTCAGCATTTCCGGAATGGCAATGGCGCCGATGGTAACCGCACAAGCTGCGGACGAACCGGTTATCGCCGCGAAGATACCGCAGGCAACAATAGTCGCCGCACCCAGGCCGCCGGGCAGGTGGCGCAGCCATTTATTGCCCAGTTCGAACAAATCGTTGCCAACCTTCCCCTCCAGCAGGATCTGGCTCATCAGCACATACAAAGGCACCGCGCAGAGCACAAAGTCATCCAGGGACTTATACGCCAGCAGCGGGATCTGGTTCAGGGTACCTTCCCCTCCCATAAATAAAAGCATACCGACCAGGCCGCCCGTTCCCAGGGCAAACCCTACCGGCAGACCGATAGCCAGCAGGACCAGCAGCATCACGGTGAACAAAATAATCATTTTGCCACCTCCCCTGCCGCTACAGCCGGATCATAGTCCGGATCTCCCAGTTTTATCAGGTTTTCCAGGAATGTCCGGATAAAATGCAGGAACATCAGACCAAAACCGACAGGCAGAGACGATTGCGGAATCCACAGGGGCGTCCGCAGGGTCGTAGGGGCAATGATACCGTGTTCCAGTGACATGGCTACCATACCGATGGCATACACGGTTACAATGCCGCAGAAAACCATGCCGATAAACGAAGTGATTACGCTCAGGATCTCATTGGTCCGCTTGCTTAAATGAGAAAGCAGGATGTCCACTTTGATATGCTTGTTAGCCACAAAGGTGACAGCCATACCCAAAAAACCCGCAATGGTCACACAGTAGGTAGAAATTTCCACTACCCACTCCGTAGGACTGTTGAACAATCCCCTCATGATTACTTCATATACGACAGAAAACGCAGGAATGAACAGCAGCAGACCGGCAATGACACCTACCACACGGGTCAGCCCCATTAAAAACTTCCTGTAAACTGCTAAAAAACTTTTCACATCAATCTCCACATTACTTGTAATAAATTTAATGGTAATACCGCCGATTGCGTCACAACCGGCGGTAACTGTCATCAGAATGCAGGAAACTGTTTTTTATTTCGTGCACATTTCCAGAATCTTTTTGCCCTGTTCGCCGGCGTGTTTGATGAAGATATCCCATACCGGTTTGGTAGCTGCCTGCCAGTCTTTGATCTCGTTTTCAGGTACTACATACACTTCCATACCTTTGGCTTTCAGATCTTCCAGACCTTTCAGGTCTTCCGCTTTGGCATTTTTACGCAGGTCATCACGCACTTCTTTGGCTGCTTCCATAAATGCCTTCTGCTGCGCTTCGCTCATCTTGGCGAAGGATTTGTCGTTCATGGCTACGACAAATTCCGGAGACGCATGATTGGTTATCGTCAGGTATTTGGTAACTTCATACATTTTGCGGTCACGCATGGCCGGAGCACCGGAGGACTGTCCGTCGATGGTACCGCGCTGCAATGCCATATAAACTTCGCCGGCACCCATGGTTACCGGGGACGCGCCCAGGGCCTTGATGGTTTCAGAAGCCAGTTCGCTGTAGCCGCGGATCTTCAGTCCCTTGAAATCTTCCGGCTTTTTAATGGGTCTCTTGTTGTTTGCATATTGTACAAAACCGTAATCCGCCCAGTAAACAACCTTTACGTGTTTCTTGGCCATCTCATCTTCCAGGATCTTGCCCATGCCGCCGTCAATTGCGGTATCCACCTTTTCGTAACCGGGGAACACGAAGGGTACGTCAAATACTTCCATAGCAGGGATAATGGTCGCCCAGCGGCCTACCGTGTTAAGCCCCATATCCACGCCGCCGGTCATAATCGCATCGTTCATCGTCTTATCATTGTACAGCTGGCCGGCCGGGAACGAAGTAATGACAACCTCTCCCTTGGTTTTATCCTTTACCTTCACGATAAAGCTCTCTACACCTTTTGCTACCGGATGATTAGCCGGCAATGCATAGGCTAATTTATATTCAACTTTTTTCCCTGCTGCCGGGGCCGCCGCCTTTTTATCGCCGCCTCCGCAGCCTGCCATACAGATTGCCGCCATTGCCAAAGTCGCTACCGCCGCTGCTTTTAACCATCTTGCTGATTTCATAATTGTTCCTCCACTCCTCATTTGATATAGAATAATAAAAACACAGAGTAACAGGGCCGCTGAAATCCATTGTCCGAAAACAATCTGGCAGCAAGCGCTGCTATAAAAAAACGCCCCTGTCGGAAAACTCCGGCAGGGGCGTGATTCACGCGGTACCACCCTACATTATACTCCTGGCCTGTAACGCCGCCACAGCGCTTTATCCTAAAGACAATACCATTCAGATAAAGAGTTCGCAGGCGAGACGTTCCACTGCTTCTACCGGCTTACACCAGCCGCCGGCTCTCTTGCGTCCGCATATGAAACGATTCCTGTTCATAACTTCTATTTGAAATTAAGACAAGTATAGCAAGGCAGATTTTAATTGTCAATATTTTTTTCACATTCTGTTTACAATCAAACGAATAAATAATATTTTTGTTTTCCTGTGACGGACTTTAGAAAGCAAATTACAAATTTCCCAGCATGTCGTCCATATACCGGCGGACCTTTTCCAGTTTCTTCCGCATCTGGTCTGCTTTTGCGCTGTCCCGTAAGGCAATCTGTTCCATCTTGTTCCGGTATTGCATATAATTCCGCTCGATTGCTGTAATCGTATCCTGCAGTTCCGCAACTTCCGGAAGCGTTTCCACTTCGGGCGCCGCTTCAATGACATAATCCGTTCCGTCTATCGATACACTGTCACCATATTTAGGTATGTAAGCCGCCGTCCCCAACTGCATCTGCAGGTCTTTGGACAGTTCGCTGGCCGCGTCGAATTCCCCATGTGTCACAAAGAAAATCTTCGGTTTTTGCGGCATCTTCTTATACCAGTCAATAAGCTGCTCCTTGTCAGCATGGGCAGAAAAGCCTGTCATATTAACAATTTCCGCAGCCACATGGATGGTTTCCCCCATAATTTTTACTTTTTTTACACCGTCGATCAGATTCCGGCCCATGGTCCCTTCCGCCTGATAGCCGGCAAAGACCACCGAACATTCCGGCCTCCACAGGTTATGCTTCAGGTGATGCAGGATCCGTCCCGCATCCGCCATACCGCTGGCAGATAAAATAATTTTAGGACCTTCTATACCGTTGATCATGCGCGACTCTTCGGCCGTAGGTGTAAAATGCACATTCTTCATGGCAAAGAGCCGGTCTCCCTGGAATTCAACAAGCGCACGGGTCTCCGCGTCATATTCTTCCTTACTTGCCAGTGTGATTCCTGTGGCTTTAGTCGCCAGCGGACTGTCAACATAAATCGGCACGTCCGGAATTTTCCCTTCCTGTGACAGTTTCTGGAAATAATACAGCAGCACCTGGGTGCGTCCTACTGCGAAAGCAGGGATAACCACATTACCGCCCCGCTCCACGGTCTCATTGATTATTTTGGCCAGCTCCGCTTCTTTATCGTAGGCCTTATGTTTCCTGTTCCCATACGTGGATTCCGTTATAATGAAGTCCGCACCTTTTAAAATGGTGGGGTCTTCTACAATGGGCTGTTTCGGCTGCCCCACATCACCGGAAAAGATCATGGTTGTCGTCTTTCCGTTTTCCTCTATTTCCAGACGCACTACCGCGCTGCCAAGGATATGCCCGGCGACCCGAAGCCTTGCCGTTACGCCCGGAATCACCGTAAAGGTTTCTTCAAAATTATGAACATAGAAATGTTGCAGTGCCGTATACGCATCGTCTACCGTAAATAACGGAAGCACCTGTGATTTTCCGGCCCGCAGCCCTTTGCGGTTGGCATATTCTGCGTCGGACTCCTGGATGTGCGCGCTGTCCGGCAGCAGGATCGTGCACAGTTGCTGGGTAGATTTTGTGCAGTGAACGTGTCCTTTAAATCCTTCTTTAACCAGACGGGGAATCAGGCCGCTGTGATCTACATGGGCATGGGTCAGCACCATGGCGTCGATCTCCGCCGGATTAAAGGCGAAAGGTCTCTCATTAAAGGCTTTGATGGATTTAGAGCCCTGGAACATGCCGCAGTCCACCAGCATCTTTTTTCCGTTGACTTCCAGTAAATAACAGGATCCCGTCACCGTCCTTGCCGCGCCTAAAAAAGTCAGCTTCATAAAAACAACCTCCCGAACAGCATTCTGCGCATAAACTTAAACATTTTCATCAATGATCAGCCAATAACCAGACGAATCGCCGGTATTCTATGCAAACTGACCGATTCACATATATCTGCAAGCCTTCTTCTATGTTATTCTCTGTTGGCTTCGATTTTCCTGCAAAAAGACCCCTGTCAATTTCGGAAAAAATCTGTGAACTGTTTCCACCAGCCGGCTTTACAGCAGAAGCCACACTTTCCGCAATTCGCATTCGTATCTTCCCCAAAATACCGTAAAATGTAATTACGCAGACAACCGTCATAATTACAGTAGTCCCACATAGACGCCAGAAGCTGCAATGCACGTTCCGGTTTCTCCTGCTGTTGCGCCAGTTCCCTGCAGACACGCAGATCTTCCGGACTGTAAAACAGGGTACAACGCGCGTCCTCTCCATTCCGTCCGGCCCGTCCCGCTTCCTGATAATACTCTTCCAGGCTCTGGGGCATATTGTAATGGATCACAAAGCCTACGTTACTCTTATCAATTCCCATGCCGAATGCCGAAGTCGCCGCAATCACACGCACTTCATCCTTGATAAACGCTTCCTGATTCCTTTGTCGCTCCCCAACCGTCAGGCCTGCATGATAACGGGCCACAGAAAATTGATGCTGCCGCAGCAAACGGAAACAGCATTCCACATAGTGATGGGTGGAGCAGTACACAATGCCGCTTTTTCCTTTCACCGTTTCCAATTCGTCCAGCAACGCCCTGTCCTTATCTGCAGGGGATTTTTTAGCAAAGAACAGATTCGGACGGTCAAAACCCCGTATCACGACCGCCGGATCCGAAAGCCCCAGACTGCTGATAATGTCCTGCCGTACGGCAGGTGTAGCCGTTGCGGTAAAGGCCGCATATAAAGGCCGCTGCGGCAGACTTTCCACAAATCCTCTGATATTCAGGTAAGAAGGACGGAAATCGTGCCCCCACTGGGATACACAGTGCGCCTCGTCCACAACTACAAAGTCCGGCGGATTCTGTAAGGAAAAACGTAGAAACCGTTCATTCTGCAGCCGTTCCGGTGAAAGGTATACCAGCTTATAAACACCGGTATGAATATCATACATAACTTCGTTATAAGTATGCTTACTCATACCGCTGTTAATACAGACCGCAGGAATGTTTTCCTGTTGCAGGTGCGCTACCTGGTCTTCCATCAGGGAAATCAGCGGCGAAATTACAAAGGTAAGTCCCTCCTGCATCAGGGCAGGTACCTGGAAGCAGACGGATTTCCCCGCTCCCGTAGGCAATACAGCAAGGCAGTCCCTGTCGCTGAGAATCGCGTCTACTACTTCCCGTTGCCCGGGGCGGAAGTTGTCGTAGCCGAACCATGCTTTTAGAATTTTTTCCGGTTGCAAATAAGCACCTCCTGAACTATTTTGTAATATTCTTTTCTTTAAACGGACACAACTGCAGGCAAACGCACTCCTCACACAGGGGTTTCCTGGCTTTGCAGGTGAGACGTCCGTGCCAGATGAACCAGTGATGGGCGTCCGCCCATTTGGTCTTGGGTATCAGTTTCTGGAGATCCAGTTCCGTCGCCTCCGGTGTTTTTGCTTCCGAAAGTCCCAGGCGGTGGGAAGTGCGGAATACGTGGGTGTCCACGGCGATGGCAGGTACTTTGTAGACTACGCTGGCAATCACGTCCGCCGTCTTGCGTCCCACCCCGGGAAGTTTCATCAAAGTCGGAATGTCCCTGGGAATTTCACCGCCAAATTCTTCTGTCAGCATGTGGCACATGCCCAGCAGGTTTTTGGCTTTGGCCCGATACAGGCCGCAGTCGCGGATTTCCTCTTCCAGTTGCTCCTGCGTCAGCGCGCCCATCTTTTCCGGCGTGTTCAGCCGCGGGAAAATACGGGCTGTGATCTTGTTGATCCGTTCGTCTGTACATTGGGCCGACATGATGACAGCACAAAGCAATTCAAAGGGAGAATTGTAATGCAGCGCCGTGCCGATTCCGTTATACCGTTTTTCCAGTGCGGCGATAATTTCCTGTTTATCTTTTTTTCGCATTGTATGTACCTCTTTGAAAAAAGCAACCCCCAGTACAGACCAAGAGCTGCTTCGTTTTATCAGTTTGTCAGGCTGCGCACCGGTGCCGGAATCCGTCCTCCCCGTTCAATAAAGGTATCAGCCTTAAATTTGCTGACGCCCATGATAGGCGCATGCCCCAACAGACCGCCGAATTCTACCTGTTCGCCTACGCCTTTACCGGGAACCGGAATCACTCGCACCGCCGTGGTCTTGTTATTGATCATGCCAATCGCAGATTCATCCGCAATGATAGCGGCAATGGTTTCTGCGGAGGTATCGCCGGGAATGGCGATCATATCCAGGCCTACCGAGCAGACACAGGTCATGGCTTCCAGTTTTTCCAGGCACAGGCTGCCCCGTTCCACTGCGGCGATCATACCCGCGTCTTCGCTGACGGGAATAAACGCGCCGGACAAGCCGCCCACGTAACTGGATGCCATCAGCCCGCCTTTTTTCACCGCATCGTTCAGCATGGCAAGCGTTGCCGTGGTGCCGGGACCGCCGCAACTTTCCAGGCCGATCTCTTCCAGAATATGCGCTACCGAGTCGCCGACTGCCGGCGTCGGTGCCAGCGACAGGTCGATGATGCCGAACTGGGTGTTCAACCGTTTCGCTGCCTCCTGGGCCACCAGCTGTCCTACCCGGGTAATTTTGAAAGCGGTACGTTTGATTACTTCCGCCACCGCGCCAATGTCCTGTCCACGGACCGCTTCCAACGCATGTTTCACCACACCGGGTCCGCTGACGCCCACGCTGACTACGGATTCCGGTTCTGTCACACCATGAAAGGCACCGGCCATAAAGGGATTATCGTTTACTGCATTGCAGAACACCACCAGTTTCGCGCAGCCGATGGCATCGTTGGCCGCCGTCTTTTCTGCCGTAGCTTTTACCACACGGCCCATTTCCGCCACAGCATCCATGTTGATACCGGCTTTTGTGGAACCCACGTTGACGGAAGAGCAAACCACTTCCGTGGTAGCCAGCGCTTCCGGAATGGAAGCGATCAGGTTGCGGTCGCCTTTGGTATAGCCCTTGTCCACCAGCGCGCTGAAGCCGCCGATAAAGTTGACCCCTACTTCATGGGCCGCTTTATCCAGCGCTTTGGCCAGTGGCACATAATCATTGGTATCGCAGCTTTCGCCCACCATGGAGATTGGTGTTACGGAAATACGTTTATTGATGATCGGCACGCCCAGATCGGATTCAATATCTTCCCCGGTCTGCACCAGTTTTTCCGCTTTTTTGGTAATCTTGTCATAGATTTTATCCGCGCAGACTTTCACGTCCGGATGCCCGCAGTCCCGCAGGCTGATGCCCATGGTGATGGTACGCACATCCAGATTGTGATGGGTGATCATCTGCGTAGTTTCCAGCACATCGTTAAAGGTTAACACTGACATGACGATTCCTCCGTTTAAATCTGGTGCATAGCCGTGAATATATCTTCACTCTGCACACGAATCTCCAGCCCGATTTCTTCAGACAGTCTGTCCAGATGTTCTTTCAGGGCCTTAATACTCATTTTGGAATCTGTCATATCCGCAATCAGGACCATGTTAAAGAATCCGTCCATGATGTTCTGATTGATATTCAGAACATTGACCTGATTATTGGCAAGTATATTGGTAACTTTGGCTATAATGCCAACTTTATCTTTTCCCACTACAGTAACAACGATACGCATTGTAATAACCCTTCCTTCCCTCTTATAATCAGCGTCTCCTTAAGCAAATTAACAAATGTACGGACAGACTCCGTATTTTTTTATTGTATCACATAACGCAAAATTTCAAAAGGTTCATCAACAATGACCTCAGCCTTCTGCTCTTCCAGGAATTTTCTTCCTTTGAATCCCCATGCCACACTGATACAGGAGATCCCCGCATTTGCCGCTGCCTGCAGATCAACTTCCGAATCTCCCACATAAACGGCTTCTTCCCTTCCCACATGAAGATTCTTCATGGCTTCCCATATTAAATCCGGTGCCGGTTTTTTGGCAATTCCCTCCCGTTCGCCGGACACCGAGGAAAACAGACTGCCAAAATACTCCGGAACCAGTTCCTGCACGGCAAAATCAGGTTTGTTCGAAACGACACCAAGCAGGAATCCCTCTTTGGCCAGTTCTTCCAGCATCTTCATGATACCCGGGTAGGGGCCAGTGTTATCTTTGCAATGCTCTTTATAAAAAATATTGAAATCTTCACGTACCCGTTCCAACGCCCACTCTTCCCTGTCAGGAGACACCGCCCTCTCGATCAGCTTCCGTGCCCCGTTTCCCACAAAGCGCCGGATATCTTCCACAGACCGCTCCGGAAATCCGTTTTTCCGTAATGCATAATTTGTCCCTTCCGCCAGATCCGTCAGCGTATCCAGCAGCGTACCGTCCAAATCAAAAATTATCGCTTTATACCGTTTCATTCTTACCCTCTTCGCCCTGTATTGTTTTTGAAACCGATTCCATTTCCCGATAAGGCAGCTATTGTTCCGCCTCAGCCGATTTCCACCGCATCTTCCAGCGCTTTTACACGACCGGCCTTTAACAGGGTAACCTCTTTGCCTTCCGGCAAATCGGTAAACACACAGAGACACGCGTCGGAAGGCGCATTCGCTTTCACATAATCCGTGTCAAAGGCCAGCAGCTTATCGCCTTTTTTCACTTCCTGCCCTTCGGTAACATATACAGTAAAACCATTCCCTTTTAAATTTACCGTATCAATGCCGATATGCAGCAGATATTCCGTCCCGTCTTTTGTGGTCAGTCCCAAAGCGTGCTTTGTTTCAAAAATAAAACCCACTGTGCTGTCGGCAGGCGCAAATACATCGCCGTCAGCCGGCTTTACCATGAAACCGTCGCCGTTCATTTTCTCGGCAAACGCTTCATCCGGTGTCTCTGTGATGGAACAAAGAACTCCGGTAAAGGGACTTGCAAACTTCTCTTTCTTTTTACCAAACAATGAACCAAACATGATCTATCACCTCGTAAAAGTTTCGGTACTGCTTCTCTTGTCTGTTATCAACGGAACAGGTGGGCCAGCACACTCAGTATCACACTGATGACGATACAGCTTACCCATGGGAAATAAAAACTCCCATGCTTGCCTTCCATATGGATATCCCCCGGAAGGCTGCCAAACGGCAGGAACTTTCCGCCAAAATGGATGACCACTCCTGTAATTACCAATATGATCCCCAACTGGATCAGCATCTTTCCCAGACCACCGGACATGGCAAACCCCTTTTCTCTTCCATACCTCAGCTTACTGAACAGAAAATCTCTGTCAGAATAAAAAATTTTGAGCAATTCCTAAAATTTGTATAGATATTCTTACCAATTTATTATAAAATATATAGATGTAAAAACCAACTGTTTTTTCTTTATTCCCAAAAGTTATTTCATTTTCGAGAGGAGATTTTATTATGCCTTATGTAAACATCAAAATTACAAAAGAAGGTAACGTCACTCCGGAACAGAAACGTCAGCTAATTGAGGGCGCTACCAAACTGCTGGCCGATGTGCTTCACAAAAACACAAAAACCCTTGTTGTGACCATTGATGAAGTTGACATGGATAACTGGGGCATCGGCGGCGTACCGGTAACCGAACTCCGTAAGATCGCCAAAGAAAAAGCCGCGGCGGAAGCCAAGGCTGCCGAAGCCGCAGCGAAAGAAGAAGCCAAGGCCAAAAAGAAAGCGGAAAAAGAAATGGCCAAAGCCGCCAAAGCGGAAGAAAAAGCAAAAAAGGAAGCCGCAAAAAAAGAAAAGAAAGCAAAGAAAAAATAAAATCTTTCCTTCTTTAGAGAGAGTTTTTTATCAAAGCGTGTATTTTTTTAATTTTCAGAAAAACATTTTTCAGTCAGACCCGGCCTTCGTGATAAGCAATATCTGCCTGTCACGAAGGCTTTTTTTTCTTTTTCGGCCAGAACAGCAGCGTCATATCCGTATGCTCATGCTGCAGTAATTTGTACTTCATATCCAGCCCGCCTGCATAGCCTGTTAAGTTTCCATCGCTTCCGACCACGCGGTGACAGGGGATGATAACGGCCACAGGGTTATGCCCCACTGCTCCGCCGATTGCCTGGGCCGACATCTTTTCTTTATGCAATTTCCTGGCAACGACCTTTCCGATTGCCCCATACGTTTCAGTCTTTCCGTAAGGAATCTTCAGAAGTTCCTGCCAGACCAGTTTTCGGAATTCACTGCCCTGCGGCGCCAAAGGCAGTTTTCCGGGATCCGGCTTTTCTCCGGCAAAATATGCATCCAGCCAGGCGAAAACCTTATTCAGAAGCTGTATTGCCTTATTACGACCTGTCTCTTGCTTTCTTTTGTTATTCTCCTCATCTGCTGCGACATTTTCTTTTGCATTTATTGAGGTTATCTCATTTTGGCTAATCAGCTCTGCTGTTTTCCACAGCCCACATTCCTGCGTTGCAAACCCGGCCTCCAGTACATGGGTCCCGTTACAAACAATGGTTATATTCCCCAGCGGGGAACAGTACACCGAAGCATAAATCATATTATTCTCTCCTCTCTTCCCGTTCCGGCAGATTCCCGAATCTTAAGGAAGCACTGATTACTTTACCTGCACGCTAACCGGTGCTTTTTGTGACTGACTGCGTCAATGTCCCGCAACGCAACTGCGGGCACTGACATTTGTCTTCCAGCCATAATTGTACGGTTATATTATTTTACCACATTTTCCCTATAGCGGCCTTTCATATGTTATAATATAAAAGTTAAAACAATACTGAATTGAGACTGATTCTTAATAAAGTGTTTTACACGTTGTTGTTTTAAAATAACGGAAATGCTTTGAAAACATTTGGCTGTAAACGGAATCTGAAGAACCGGAAATCGGTGGTGAAATATGGAAAAGAAAAATAAATTAGCTACCAAATGGCTTTTTACAAAAAACAAATCCTGCAGCTGTACCATGCCCGGCGTGTGGCGGGCAGTGAGTTTCTGTGACGGATGTGCCGTCATCTTCCACAGCCCTTTGGGCTGCGCCCACGTGGCCACATTGATGGACCTGGGCGCCCAATACCGTCTCATCGGTGATCATCAGGACGAAAACAGGGATACGGTCCCCCTCATTTCCTCCAATCTGCAGGAAAAAGACTGTATCTTCGGCGGCGTGGAAAAACTGCGGGGCTGTATCGCCCACGTGATGGAAACCTGGCAGCCCCAATGCCTTTTTATTGCCACATCCTGCGTGGCCGGTGTCATCGGCGACGATGTGCAGCAGGAAGCAGAAGACGCGGAAGCGAAATACGACATTCCTGTCCTTTGTGTACCTTACGGCGGCTTTCTGGGCGGAGAATACTCTGACGGCTATTTCCAAACCGTACGGCTGATTATGGAACGCTTCATCAAGCCGCAGCCGAAAGTGCCGGGCCGCGTCCTGCTGTTCGGCGACCAGATGGGCCCCTGCGGCCAGTACGCCCGGGAAGTAAAGCGGCTGCTTTCATATTTTGGTTTGGACGTGAAGTGGCAGTTCCCTGGTTATGTTCCTTTTGCAGAATGGAGTGAGCTTTCTACCGCTTCCCTGCTGATTCCGTTAAGCTATGCCGGACAGACCCAGGGCGGCCTGGAAAAAACAGCGGCGGAATGGGCCGAACGGTTTGGCACCCAGTCCATTTGCGACATCTACCCGGTCGGCTGGCAGAACACCTGTACCTGGCTGCGGAAAATTGCGGCATTTGTAAAAGATGAAGCAAAAGGCGAAGCTGTAATCCAACAGGAAGAAAAACGGCTGCTCGATTACGTGGAATCCATTTTACCCGTGACGAAAAACAAAAGAGCTGTGCTGGGCATCGGCCGCGGCCCCCGCTGGTACAATCCGGCGGAAACACTGCACACCATGAAACGCATGCAACTGGATATCTCCGCAGTAATTCTGTATGACAAGCTGATGCCGGAAGAAAAAGATGCTGTCATTACTGCTGTGGAAAAATGGAAAACAGCTGCCGGTCCGCAAGATATTGCGATTTCAGCTGATGGCCATTATAAAGACTGTCTTGAGAAGGCCGATGTGCTGCTGACAACGGACGAGCTGCCGGACAATCCGGTAAAACAGTTCTTCATCCCCATGGTTCCCTTGGCCGGAACCGACGGAGAACTGATCCTGATGCGCACCATTTACCGACTGCTGTGCCGTTACGGAAACAAAGGAGGAATCGCATATGCCTGATCAGAATTTCAAAACCTCCTGCCATCACATGTCTACCTGCGCCCTCACCGGCGCCTCTGCATTTTTTGATGCTATCCCGGGCAGTTTCATGCTCATCAATGGACCTCTCTGGTGTTATTTTTACGCTATGAAATATGTAGAGGATTACGACGCCTCCGCCCTGCGGCGTTTTCATTGCACCCAGCCGGAAGGCAATGCGCTGGTCTACGGAACGGAAAAAGACCTGCTGGCCGGTCTGGATTTTGTAAAAGCGAACTTCACGCCGGAACGTATTTTCATCCTCAATAACTGCAGCGTCAGCCTGGTTGGCGACGATATTGCCGGCATCGCGACCAAAGCAGAACTCCCCTGCCCCGTTTATGTTGCGGACTGCGGCGGTATTGCCGGCGATTTTTCCGAAGGATATGAAATTGCATTGCTGCGCGTGATAGAAGAAGTAAAAAAGAACGCCAAAAACAATACCGGTTTATGTTATAAAAAAGGAAAAACGCAAAACGGAAATACCGAAGGCAATGCAACAACATCAGGCAAAAATTCAAAAACTGACACGGAATCCGCAGAAGCAACCAACTCGATGGACGGCAGATGCGATGCGCAAGTTACAGGTAATACTAATACTTTTAAAGCCGGTTCCGGAATGCCTTCCGTCAACCTGTTGGGCCTTTCTCCTACGTACTTCCGGGGCGAAGAAGACATAAAAGAAATCCGCCGCATTCTGGAAACAGCAGGCTACCGTATCAATTCCATTCCCGGCGGTGGTTCCGGCTGGGACGAAATCATGCGATTGCCCGAAGCAGATTTGAATCTGGTAGTTCGGGACGAGCTGGCGTTAAAGGCAGCAAAACAATTAGAACAAGATTACGGCACACCGTACCTGTCCGCCGGTATGCCCTACGGAATTGAAGGGACACTGCACTGGCTGGACAAAATCAATGAGGTTTTGCCTGCCAAAAATCCGGAAGCAGTACGGCAGGAAGCAGAAGCCGTCAATGCCCGGCTTCAGTTCCGCAGCAGCAACATGCAGTCGCTGTGGGGTCCCCTGTGGTTCGACAACATCCTCGTCGCCGCCCCTCCCTCCGAAGCAGCCGGCATCGCGGAAGCCGTACGTGGCGAATGGGCCGATACAGGCAATCTGATCATCCATTTTACACAGGGCACAGCCCTCCGTCCCAAAGCTGCCACCAAAATCTGCATCGCCGGAAAAGACGACGCAGCTATGAAAGAAACCTTTGAAAATTGGAGCGGAGGCCTGGTTATGGGTTCTTCTTTAGAAGCAAGCCGCCTCGTACGTTTGAAGAAACCCTTCGTTAATTGCAACATCGTACTGCCCGCCTACCACGAAATCATCGCCACTGACTTGCCCCTTTGCGGTATCCGTGGCGCCGCGTATCTGTTTGAACGGATCTGGAACGCAAAACTGAGTGCCTGCATGGACGAAGTAAAGCAAACAAACTAAATAACAAAAAGAACAGACATCGCAAAAACGGCACATCTCATCTCATGGAATGACGCAATCGTTTCCTATGTTTTGCTCTCGCCTGTTCTTTTTTTCCCCTATTGGACAACATTTAAGCATTCGGCCAGTGCCGGTCTTGTCCTGCCCCTGCTACCAATCATAATCACAGGGATTACCGGATTTTAATCCTCCCTGTTCCGTACGGGTTTTCGTACCCATCTTTAATTTTAGCGTTCAAATGGTTCTGTACATATTCCATGATGGCGTCCACGTCGGTCATCACCGCATCAAGCGGCATGTTACAACCCCTGAACATAACCATACCGTTGCCGCCGTCTTTTAAAATGTAACTGGTCCCGCCAACTTTATATATCTTCTTCAAATCGATGGGCTGCCCGTTGATCATAACATCTTTTATACGACGCTCACCTCTGACTTCAACAAAGTTGCCCTTCACATCTTTCACCACACCGGACGGTACGGAAGAATCAATCGTGTAAGTCATGCCTGAAACATGCAGGAACCCGCCGCTTTCTTCCGGATAATTCACAACGCCAACCTCCAGCGCATCCACAATCTGCTGCCCGGTTGCTTCCACTACTGTACACATGTTGACAAAGGGGAACGCTTCCAGCAGATCGTTATAGGAAAAGACGCCCGGCTGAATCGTTTTACGGATAGAACCTCCGTTAACAATAGAAATATCGGTATCCAGTACAAACCGGTACGCATCCGCAACCAAGTCTCCCAAATTAGTTTCTCCGTTGCGCACCCGGCGTTTGCCGGTAGCCGGATCATCGCTGGTAAGCGTTACCATAGCTTCCCCGACCGGCTGGTTCAGAATCGCTTCAAACCGTTTGTTTTCACCGGCGACGAGAGCAGAAACGTCGGGGTCTGCAGCCGACAGCGTTTTGATCAGGGTGGAAGAAACCGTTCCGTCTTCATGAATCACAAGCTGTCCCAACGCCTGCAGTTTTGTTCCTGCCTGCACTACCAGCACATCCTTGCCGATCGCATTGGTAACCTGGTGAGGCGGTTGGTACTGTTCATGGGAATGCCCGTCAATCACCGCGTCAACATTATATGTATGGGCCGCAATCGCACCGCTTGACCACTTCGGCAGAGCGCCGTTGGTCCCCAGATGGCCGACGATGAAAACATAGTCCGCTCCTTCTTTACGTGTTTTGTCAATGGTCTCCTGCAACGCTTTGTACAGTTTCCCACCACTTTCATCTTCTAAAAATCCGTAAATAAACTTTCCGTTTTTATCCTGGAAATATTTAGGGGTAGAACTGGTCAGGGTCTGCGGCGTCGTCGCCCCGATAAAGGCCACCTTCTTATCTCCCAGCCCAAGCATTTTATACGGCGGCAACACCAGTTTCCGGGTTTTGATATCAATCAGGTTGGCGCAATAATAACCGCATTTCATCTGGGAAGCAAGCTTTAAAAACTGCTCCATCCCATAGTCAAATTCGTGGTTGCGTCTGCACGCTTGCCGGTGTTTTTTATGTTCCTGTTTTACGGGAACATCAGTTCCGCCACATGCACTGCATGTTTTCCTTCCGGTAGTCCCTGTACCAGTCCGGTAAGGCAGGAGTTGCAGTAACAGGCTACGCGCTCTGTTGTAAAACGCTGACAGTACTCCTTAAGATATGCGTCAATCTCTTCCGGAGATTTCGACTTCATATCTTTTTTGATTTCCGCAAAACGCAGCGGCGCCAGGGTAAAATTGTCAGGACGCATGGGCCCGAGCAAAAAGCTGCCGTCAAAGTTGCTTTCTTCTTCTGTACCGGGAAGTTCCACAATTTCCACATTCATTTTGCGGAGTACGCTCCGCACCGCCGCCTTTTCCGCTTCTTTCGTTTTGGCACGGTAGCAGTCCTGTAACGTGATACGTTCCCCTTTATAATCCGGGAACGGAAACTCCGGCAGGTTGTCGATAAATTCATACAGGCTTATCACTTTCGCAGCCGGCTGGTTCTCGCTGATAATAATGCTGCAGGTTTCGCATACAGTAATTACTGTATCATTCCAACCCGACAGGGCTTTATGCCCGGGGCGGCAGCAACCTGCCACGCGTACTCCGGCAGACTCCATGAACTTTTTGACCCGTTCAGAAGTTTCCGGACGTAATCTCGTAAAATTACAGCTTGGAAAATAATACTTCATAAACATCTTCCTCCCGTAAAATCAAAACGTGATTGTAAAATCTGACCACAGGACTTTTGTTCTCGTGTCATCTCCGTCTATTTCTTTCTTCATAGGCCGGGTATCATAATAGGAAACACCTAATACCATGTTTTTCGCAACGGTCAGCTCACCACCAACAGACCAGCCTTTAAATCCGGATTTAAAATCCGTATAGCCGTCTATCGTGTGCAACAGGTAGGTTGAACGCCCCTGCCGGTAGTAACTGGCCTCCAGGCCCCAGGTACCGGGTTTCTTCTCCTCAGCGCCTTTGTAAGACAGGCCAACCACAAACCCGTCATCGTCTACCGGCTGACCTCCTGCCAGCGTATCCCGGTTCCCCTTCAGATACATGGTATTCAGGCCCAGATCTTCCGTAACGTTGAAGTCTAATCCGGCGTACCAGATGCCAAGCCTGTCTTTCCCGTTATAGGCAGCTTTTCCGTCAGCATCCAGTTTTGTGTTCATGTAACCGAGCCTGCCGTTTACGAACCCGTCCGTCTTTGTCCCGATTTCCGCAGTCCAGAACGTTTTGGCAAAATGTTCTCCCTCAGCCGGCGCGGTTTCATCTTCGTTTATTTCAGTCAGCTTCCCAAAGGCACCGCTGACATAGTACTTATCACCGAAGGACACCCGCACCGCGTCATATTCTCCATCATAAACATTACCGTCAGCAAAATCATCGTCATCCCTGCCGGCTGTTACATGTAATCCCCCCAGCCTGCCTTCTGCTTTTGCAATATCGAATGATGTTTCCTCGTTTCCGGCATAATCATGGAACCACTGCCGGTTTTCAATACGCCCGACATACTTCCAATTATCGTTTATATTTCCGGTCAGATACAGACGGGTACGCAGTTCGTTTTCAAATTTCTTTTCATGTTCCGTAACATTACGGTTGGCTCTTGCATAATAATAATACGCTTCACCGGTAACCTTGACATTATCGGATTTTTTCTCCAAAGATGCCACACGTACCCCCAGCGCTTCCAGTTCGTCCGCAAATTCAGCGGTCAGCCTGTCAACGTTGGCTCCTTTAGCCATGGCTTTGGCTACAATCTGCGCCATCTCATACCGGGTCATAAGTCGGTCGCCCCGGAATGTATCATCGCCATAGCCTTCAATCACCCCGGCTGCAGCCAGCTTGTTTATACTTTCATAGGCCCAATGTCCGGCCGGGACGTCGGCAAACGGATTCGCGGCATACGCACCCGGAAGCAGGGCCGCCTGCATTACGATAAAAGAAGCCGCAGCGAACAACGTTTTAAAAGATAAAATCCCTTTCATATAGTATTCCCCTTTGTCTTTATTTCATACTTCAATGATTCACGGTATCCTTACAGCAGTGTTGCAAACACCGAAGCCGCGACCACGGTCATAATTCCTGCCAGCGCAATGGAAAGCGAACTCATGGCCCCTTCCACTTCGCCCATCTCCAGCGCCTTTACCGTGCCCATGGCATGGCTGGAACATCCGATGGCGATGCCTTTGGCGATGGGTTCCCGAATCCGGAAAATCTTGCAGACAGATTCCGCAAACATGTTGCCGAGGATGCCGGAGATAATGATGGAAGCCGCCGCAATCGAAACATAGCCCCCCAATTCTTCAACCACCCCGATGCCTATCGCTGTTGTGATGGATTTGGGCAGCATGGTCACATAGGAAGCACGGTTCAGTCCAAAGAGCCGTGAAAAAGCCAGCACTGAAAACATGGTAACGATAACGCTGGATGAAATACCGAACATGACAGCCTTAAAATTTTTCTTCAATGTATCCAGCTGCCGGTACAGCGGAACCGCCAGACAGATAGTAGCCGGCGTCATCAGATAGCTGATGTATTTCGCGCTCTCATTATACGTCTGGTATTCGATACCGAACAGACGCAGGAATAAAATCGTAAAGACAATGGCCAGCAGCAGCGGATTGACCAGCGGATGTTTCACCTTCTGCTTCATGGCCATGCCGATGCCGTAAAAGAACAGCGTGATGAATATGCCAAAAAATGTTGATGTTTCCCAAAATGTGTTCATAAATCAGGTTTCCTTTTCATTTTGATTATGCAAGAACCATTGTGTAATCCGTCCCGTTACAATCATGACAATCAGCGTGACTACGATAATAATGGTGACGTACGCAGTTAACGACGCCTGCAATTCACCCCAGGCGTCGATCAGCCCCACGGCAGCAGGCACAAACAGCACCGGCATAATGAAAATCAGAAAATCCGACACTTCTTTGATATCATCCACCTGCAACACCTTCCGTTCCAGCAACAAGAACAGAAGCACGATTCCGTAAATACTGGCAGGTATCGGAAACGGAATCAGCGCATGCAGTAGTTCCCCGGCAAAGGACAGAAATATGATGATGGTAAATTGTTTAAACAGTTTCAAAGCGGATAACTCCCGTACAACAATTAATTAATAATTATGACCTTTACACTCACCAGTCAGAATTATCTGCATCATGCCGCTGTAAGCGGATGATGCAAAACAAGTGTATCACAGTTTTTAAATTAAAAAAAGCCCTGCAATTCAAATTGCAGGGTTATTCTCTCTGGTGCGCCTGAGAGGAATCGAACCTCCGCACCCGGTTCCGGAGACCGGTGCTCTATCCACTGAGCTACAGGCGCATTCTTAAATTGTACGAAAAGTATTGTAGCACAGTTTACGGTTTTTCGCAAATTTTTTTCGATTTTTCGTATAAACACGAAATCATCCGTCCTTTCTTTACATCCATGCATTTTAAGAGTAAAATATTATAATAGAATGTAAAGCATTTGCATGCGAATTTAACGTACAAATGAAATAACGCAACGATTTATTTATTAGACTGTTCTAAAGAAAGAAGGATTCCATTATGTATAACCCCAAGTCATTACTGGCCGATGAGTTTATCGACCATCAGGAAATTCTGGACACGCTGGCCTATGCTGACGCCAACAAAGATAACAAAGAATTGATCGAAGGCCTTTTGGAAAAAGCCCGGCCCCGCTGGACCAACGGGCAGCTGAACTGCACCGGCCTCACCCACCGTGAAGCTTCTGTCCTTCTGGCCTGCGAAGATCCTGCATTAAACGAAAAGATGTTTAAACTGGCGGAAGAAATTAAGAAAGCGTTTTACGGCAACCGCATCGTCCTTTTCGCCCCACTGTACCTTTCCAATTACTGTATCAACGGCTGTGTGTACTGCCCCTACCACAGCATCAATAAAAACATCCCCCGGAAAAAGCTGACGCAGGAAGAAGTAAAGCGTCAGGTGATCGCGCTGCAGGATATGGGGCACAAGCGCCTTGCGCTGGAAGCCGGCGAAGATCCGTTCCATAATCCCATCGAATACATTCTGGAATGCATTAAAACGATATATTCCATCAAGCACAAAAACGGCGCCATCCGCCGTGTCAATGTGAACATTGCGGCCACTACGGTGGAGAATTACCGCAAACTGAAAGAAGCAGGCATCGGCACGTACATCCTGTTCCAGGAAACCTACCATAAGGAAAGCTATCTGAAATTGCATCCCTTCGGCCCCAAGCATGATTACAACTACCATACGGAAGCCATGGACCGGGCCATGGAGGGCGGCATCGACGATGTGGGCCTGGGCGTATTGTTCGGGCTGGAACTGTACCGTTATGAATTCGCCGGTCTCTTAATGCATGCGGAACATCTGGAAGCGGTCCACGGCGTAGGCCCCCACACCATCAGCGTGCCCCGCATCAAAAAGGCGGACGATATCGATCCTTCCGTCTTTGACAACGGAATCTCCGATGATATTTTTGCCAAGCTGATCGCCCTGATCCGCATCAGCGTTCCCTACACCGGCATGATCATCTCCACCCGGGAAAGCCAGGAAGTGCGTGCCCGGGCGTTGCATCTGGGTATCTCCCAGATTTCCGGCGCATCCCGTACTTCCGTCGGCGGTTACGACGAACCGGAACGTCCCCACGACACGGAGCAGTTCGATGTATCTGACCAGCGCACGCTGGATGAAGTCATCGCCTGGCTCATGGATATGGGCTTTATCCCGTCCTTCTGTACTGCCTGTTACCGGGCGGGCCGCACCGGCGACCGTTTCATGAGCCTGTGCAAGACGGGGCAGATCCAAAACTGCTGCCACCCCAACGCGCTGATGACGCTGAAAGAGTTTCTGGTGGACTACGCCTCGGAAGAAACACGCAAAAAAGGCAACGCTATGATTGCCAGGGAGATTCCCACCATCCCCAATGAAAAAGTCCGTTCCGCTCTGGTGAAATATCTGGAACGCATCGAAGGCGGGGAACGGGACTTCCGATTCTGATTCCAATTTCTTTATTAACACCCGGTCTGTACTCCTGTGCGGCCGGGTATTTTGTAAATTGAGGCAAACGGATTTGGAAATAAAGGATTTATTATGTGGCAATACATAAAACGTTATGCACATTTTGCAATCATCGCCGCGCTGTTCATGGGCGGCGAGGTACTGATGGATTTAATACAGCCGGGCCTGATGCGCCGCATCGTGGATGACGGGGTGCTGGGACTGAACAACAACGGTGTGGGCAACCTGGAACTGGTCTGGCGCCTAGGTACCCAGATGATCGGCATGGTCCTTATCGGCTGCTGCTTCGGTTCCCTGAACAATGTGTTCGTCAACATGGCCAGCCAGAACATGGGCAACGACCTTCGCAAAGATACATTCCGAAAAATCATGACGTTCTCCTTTCCCCAGATTGAAAGCTTCGGCGCCGGTTCCCTCATCACCCGTATCACTAACGACGTGACCCAGGTGGAACGGCTCATCGCCCAGTTTGTACGGGGAATGGTACGTACAGTGCTGATGACCATCGGCAGCCTGTACTTTATGTATACCCTCAGTCCGGATTTTGCCTTTATCGTACTGTGCGCCCTGCCCTTCATCATCGGCACTATGGCCTTCTGTCTGCGCAAGGTAAACCCGCTATTTGCCCTGCAGCAGGAAAAACTGGACATTGTGAACGATGTGCTGCAGGAAGATATTTCCGCTATCCGTATCATCAAGGCCTGCGTGCGGGAAACCTATGAAAAACTCCGTTTCGGCAAGGCCAATGGCGATCTGATCAAAACCCAGCTGAAAGTCCTGCTGACACTCGCGTTTATGGGCCCCGTGGTCAACATGCTGATGAACCTGACCATCGCGGCCATTCTCTGGTACGGTGCCAGAGATGTGCTGGAAGGAACCGCTTCCCCCGGCAGCATCATGGCAGCTATCACCTACACGACACAGCTGTTAATGGGCATCATGATGCTGATGATGCTGTTCCAGAACATTTCCCGGGGTTTTATTTCCTGGAAACGGCTGGCGGCAGTATTGCATTTGGAACCGGAAATTAAAGACGGAACCTATTATGAAAATGCCGACGGCAATATTTCTGCAATATATTTTGAAAACAAAGCGGCAACAGAACGGCTTCCTGAAAACACAACCGTAAAGAAAAAAGGCCTTATCGAATTCCGTGACGTTTCCTTTGCCTATCCCGGCAGCAACAAAAATGTACTGGAACACATTAATCTCACCATTGAACCCGGTGAGACCGTCGCCATCATGGGTTCCACCGGCAGCGGCAAGACCACGCTGATCAATCTCATCCCCCGTTTTTACGACGTAACGGAAGGCAGCGTCCGCATCGACGGCGTAGACGTGAGGGACTACAAAGTCAGCGATCTCCGCAGCAGGGTCGCTGTCGCGCTGCAGAAAAGTGAACTGTTCAGTACGTCAGTGAAAGAAAATATCGCCTGGGGAAATCCGGACGCCGAAAACGACAGAATCGAACATGCAGCCCATATCGCCCAGGCCCATGAATTTATCGCGCCGCTGGAACAGGGGTATGATACTGTTGTAGCCGAACGGGGCATGAGCCTCTCCGGTGGGCAGAAGCAGCGTGTTGCGCTGGCCCGGGCCGTGTTGAAAGAATCTCCCATTATGATCTTTGACGATGCTACCAGCGCGCTGGATCTGAAAACGGAAGCCAACTTTTATAACGAACTGGCAAAAACAAGTCCTGACAGTACAAAGATCATCGTAGCGCAGCGCATCGCTTCCGTACGGCGCGCTAACCGCATTTTAATACTGGAAAACGGAGCAGTCGTTGCAGAAGGAACCCATAAGGACCTGTTAAAGAACTGTGCTATTTACCAGGATATTTATCAGTCCCAGGTAGGCGATATAAAGCAAGAGGAAATCATAAGCCAAAATGAAAGGATGCTACAGTCACAACACAAAAATGCAGTACAAACACAAAATATCACTCCAACGGAAGTAAAAGAGAATTTTGTTTCACAGATACAATCGCAAAATGCGGCGCAGGAAAAAGAGAATACTGTAACGCACTCTTCCCGGACTGGAGAGGAGGTGAGCGCACATGGCTAAAGAAATTAACAGCCAGGCCCCGCAGCCCGGCATCGGACCCCGCCGCGGCAACCGGTTCGCGGAAACGGAATACGCCAAAGACATAGGCTGGACCTTAAAACGCATCGCTTCCTACTTCATAAAAGAAAAAAAGCTGGTTTTCGGTATGCTGGCAGCAGTGCTGGGCGGTACCCTTGCGGGTATCTACGCGCCCATGCTCCAGAGTAACGCGGTGGATATCATCGCCGGACAACGTAACGGTGATCTGAAAACGACACTGGTCTTCATGCTGGCGACCTATCTGGCAGTGAGCCTCATGCGACTGGCCCAGGGTGTCTTCAGTGCGAAACTGAGCCTTCGCATTGTAAAACGGTTCCGGGAGGAACTGTTCGGCAAGGTCATCGACCTGCCTGTCAAGTACACGGATACACATTCCCACGGCGACGTGATGAGCCGCATGACCAACGACGTGGAAAACATCTCCACCACTGTTTCCCAGGCCCTGCCCTCTTTGTTCAGCGGCGTGCTGACCATCATCGGCACAGCGGCCATCATGCTGTGGTACTGCTGGCAGCTGGCACTGTTAAGCTGCGGTACCATCTTCCTAACTGTCATCGTTACCCGTCTGCTGTCTTCCTTTGTGCGCAAATACTCCAAAGAACGGCAGACTCTGCTGGGCAGTATGAATGGAACCGTAGAAGAAATCGTCAACGGCTACCGTACTGTTGTAGCCTATAACCGGCAGGACCGGTCCGCGGAAAAATTCTGTGACATTTCCGACAGACTCACAAAATCAGGTATCCGCACCGAGGTCTGCAGCGGCATCATGGCCCCGGTCATGAACTGCATCGGCAACATCGGTTTTGTCGTCATCGCAGCTTTCGGCGGCTACTTTGCCATCCACGGCATGATCTCCGTGGGCGTCATTTCCGCCTTCATCGTGTACGCCAAACAGTTCAGCCGTCCCATCAACGAAATCGCCCAGATCTACGGCCAGCTGCAATCCGCCATCGCCGGCGCCGAACGGGTCTTCCAGGTACTGGACGAGACCAGCGAGGATCTCTACGGACTGGTATGGGAAGACCAGGAACATGTTTCCGTCCGCTTCGAAGATGTGGATTTCGGTTACGTACAGGGCAAACCGGTGTTGAAGGATTTCAACCTCACCATCCCCGCCGGCAAAAAGGTGGCGCTGGTAGGCTCTACCGGCAGCGGCAAATCTACCGTGGTCAACCTGCTGATGCGCTACTACGATGCGGACAAAGGTGCCATCTGGATCAATGATCAAAACGTAGAAGAAATCACCCGGGACAGTCTGCGCAAGCATGTTGCCATCGTGCTGCAGGACACGGTCCTGTTCTCCGATACCATCCACCGTAACCTGCAGTACGCCAACGAAAACGCAACGGAAGCGGAAATCAAAAAAGCAGCGGAGATGAGCCGCTGCCATGAAATGATCGAACTGCTGCCCCAGGGCTATGAAACCCTGCTGACCGGTGCCGGGGAAAACATCAGCCAGGGCCAGCGACAGCTGTTGGCCATCGCCCGGGCCTTTGTGGCCAACCCGCGCATCCTTATTCTGGACGAAGCCACTTCCAACGTGGATACCCGTACGGAAAAGGCTATCCAGGACGCTATGCTGGAAGTCATGAAAGGTCGCACCAGCATCGTCATCGCCCACCGCCTATCCACCATCCGGGATGCGGACCTGATCGTAGTGCTGGACCAGGGACGCATCGTGGAACAGGGCAGTCACGACGAACTGCTGGCACGCCGGCAGAAATACTATGATTTGTATATGACGCAGTACGCCGGGTTCGCGACGTAACACAGCACAACCTTTTCAAATCTTCGGCTTTCCTTTACTGTCTTTATAAATCGTCCTGCACTGCGGGCAGGCCCAGAAATAACCGTACCGGCTTTTCTTTTTTTCCAAGATTGCGTTGTCTTTCGGGCAGTGTTCAATCACCGGGTCCCCTGCTTTGTCCGTGGCATAGTACGCGGTCTTCTTTGTCACCGGCGATACACAGGTTTTATCGTCACAGACATAAAAATACTGTTTCGTTTTGGGGGAGTAATGGCATCGCAGCGTTTCTTTGCCGCAGACCGGACAGGTAAATGTCTTCGCCGGCGTTTCTTCCTGCTTCTTCTTCAGTACCGGCTGTCCCTTTTTATCCACATCATAATAGACAGGCTTGCCCGTCACCGGCGACACGCACGCCGCATTATCACAGACAAAAAATGTTTTCTTTGTTTTCCGGGAATAATGCTTCACCAGATTTCCTGTTTGGCAAATTGGGCATTTTATCAGGTTATCTCCCGGGAACTGATGCGCTTCCGCGTACTCGATATTCCGGTCGATAGTGTCGTAAATATCTTTTTTGAATTTTTCCACGGAACCTTCCCCTGCCGCAATCTCCGCCAGGGCAAATTCCATTTCCGCTGTCGTGTCCGGCTTCGTGAGGGTTACGTCCACGTTGTCGATGAGCCGGAACCCAAGTTCCGTGGGTACCAGTTCTTTCTTCACTTTTTCCATGAAGGGCATCTGGCTCTGTTTGCCGGCACGGACGCCCTGCAGTTCGGAAATGATGGTATCGCGGGTGGCAGGCGTGCCGATGCCTTTCACTTCCTTCAGTTTCTCCCGGTTGGGATTCTTCGGATCCATGAAGCGGTAGATGTTAGCCATAGCTGCCAACAATGTACCTTCCGTAAAGCGTTTGGGCGGTTTCGTTTCTTTTTCCAGCAGATCTACCGCGTCCGGCTTGCCCAGGTTTTCGTCTTTTACCAGGTCGGGCAGGGACAGGTTTTCCTCATCCGTGTCAGTGTCAGCAGTATCTTTCTTTTTACTCTGGCTCGTAAACATCGCTTTGAAGCCCGGTTTCAAAATGGCTTTGCCGCTTCCTTTGAAAAGTTCGTCCTTAAGCAGGATTTCAAAGGTAATGGTTTCAAACTCACAGGGCGGATAAAACTGCATCACATACCGCTCCGCGATCATAGTATAAATCTTTTCTTCCGTGGCGCTTAGTTGCTGCGGTATCTCCCCCGTGGGAATGATGGCGTGATGGGCCGTTACTTTTTTGTCGTTCCACGCCCTGGAGTACAGGGAAACATCTGCCGTTGCAGCGCCCCGCACATTACGGGAGGCCAGACTTTTCAGAATGCGGGGTGCATCCTTATGCTGGGCCCGGGGAATATAGTTGCAGTCGGACCGGGGGTAAGACACAAACTTTTTCTCATACAGCGACTGCACCGTGGACAGCGCCTGTTTGGGTGAAATCCCGAAACGGGCGTTGGCCTCGACCTGCAGCGTATCCAAAGAATACGGCAAAGGCGGTGCCTCTGTTCCCTTTTTCCGCGTCACCTTCTGTACGATTCCGTCCGCAGGAAGTACCTTTTCCCGAACGGCTTCCGCTGTCTGTTTATCTAACAGTCTTCCTTCTTCGTCTAACGCAATCTTTTTCTCATCCGGCTGCCATAATGCAGTAAACTTTATTCTGTCTTTCGTAAAAGCCGCTTTCAGTTCATAATATTTGCGTACTTTAAAATTCCTGATCTCTTTTTCCCGGTTGACTACTAATGCCAGTGTCGGCACCTTCACACGCCCGATATTCCAGACGGCTCCCGGCGAAAACTTTGACGCATTGGTAGTATAACAGCGGGTCAGGTTGATCCCCACCAGCCAGTCGGCCTGCTCCCGTGCCAGACCCGCTGCGTACAGGTTTTCATATTTTGCATTGTCTTCAATACTCTCAAACGCCCGCTTCATGCTGACATTGTCCTTGGCGTTGATGAGAAGCCGTTGCACCTTTCCTTTGTAGTTGCAGTAATGCAAAATTTCTTCAATTAATAACTGTCCTTCCCGGTCCGGATCGCCCGCATGAATGACCAGACCGGCTGTTTTTAAAAGGTCTTCCAGCACGTTAAACTGGGCACTGGAACGGGAAATCACCTCATGTTTCCACGTCTCCGGAAAAATACGGTAATTGCTCCACTTTGCGTACCGTTTATCATAGGCTTCCGGCGTCGCCAGCTCCAGCAGGTGCCCTACCGCCCAGGAAACGATTGTGTCGTCCTTGCGGTAAAAACCTGCGCCTTTTTTATAACCGCCGGACGGCCACAGGTAGCCTGCGATAGCATTGGCGATGTCCGGTTTTTCTGCAATATAAAGTGTTTGCATATCATTAAATTGCCTTTCTTAATTTATTATTTTTCAGTACTGTTTCCTGGACAAACTTCATTCAGCGTCATCTGTAAATGCTTGTCCCAGTTGCATTACTCTTTTTAAATCTTTTTCAGATTATATAAAACCTGTTGATTGTTTCCGATTGATTATATCATACCCTGCAGTCAAAAGAAAAACTGCAGAACAGAAACAAGTAACCCCGCATCTTCCTTTTTTTGAAAATATCATGGTATAATGAAAAAGAGTTTTCGGAAGACTCGCATTGCAAAACAGGCCTGATTCCTCTCAGTACTTTTACAGCAATTACTACAGCAAGGAGAGATTCAAATGTCTGATGTTACAAAGAAAATGATACTTTGCCCACATTGCCACCGTACAGCTTATTTTAATATCTGGAACAGCATTAACACAAATACCGATCCGGATACATTCGAACAGGTCCGTAATCTTTCCCTGTTCCGATTCTGCTGCCCTTACTGCGGGCAGACATCAACAATCAATTACTCATTTCTTTATCATCAGATGGACCGTTCCCTGTTTATCTATTACGTTCCGGAAGATGAAGATATAGAACCCGTTGAGCAAATACTGGGAACCATATTGAACGGCAAACAGCAAGATAAAAGTCCCGATTCCGGTGCAGAACAAGCCGGAGATGCAGCACTGCTTAATGCATTAACTAATTACAGATGCCGGATCGTGCGGACCCATAAGGATTTCCTGGAAAAGCTGGCTATATTGGATGCCGGGCTGGATGACAGACTGGTCGAACTCACAAAAGTCATGTTAGGCGCTCAGGCTGAAAGGCAGCTGGCTGAATACGGGTTCCGCGTAAAAGGAGCAAGCTTCCTGTTTAACCGGGAAACACGGGAAATGGGCCTTATGTATGAGGATAAAAACAGCAGTCAGACTGCTACGGTTTCTTTCGACCAGCATGTAGCGAATGTTTATAATCAATTAATTGATAAATACAGTTCCGTACTGAACGGTTCGCATCAAAAGGATACTGTCATTGACTGGAATTGGGCTTCCGGCATTTTTAAAGAGACCGGTTCAAGCTGAACGAGGCAAAAACTAATAATAAAAGTTAAATTATTCTATAAACTTACTGCACCTGCGTCCTCAACTGAATCGCCTCCGCTATATGGGCAGGTTGGATTTCGTCACTTCCTGCCAGGTCCGCAATGGTGCGGGCCACTTTCAGGATCCGGTCGTAACTGCGGGCGCTGAGTCCCAATTTGCAAAATGCGTTTTCCATCAACGTGTTGCAAGATGCATCCAGTTTGCAGAACCGTTCCACCTGCCGGTGATTCATGGCCGCGTTACAGAAAACACCGTACCGTTTTAAGCGTTTCAGCTGGATGTTGCGGGCCGCACAGACACGTTCCCTGATCTGCGCTGATGTTTCCTCCGCTTCTGTAACCTGAAGATCTTCATATTTCACCCGGGGCACATGGATCTGCAAATCGATCCGGTCTGACAAAGGACCGGATATTTTTCTTTGGTACCGTTCAATCTCAAAGGGACGGCAGGTACATTCTTTCGTCTCGTCACCAAAAAAACCGCATGGACAAGGGTTTTGGGCACAGCATAAAAGGAATGATGCAGGGAAAACATACGATCCCTGAACCCGGCTGATTGTTACGGCGTGATCCTCCAGCGGCTGACGTAACACTTCCAGCGCAGCTTTGGAAAATTCCGGGAACTCGTCCAAAAACAGTACGCCGTTGTGACTCAGGGTGACTTCGCCGGGCACAGGCTCTTTCCCTCCTCCAATAAGAGCACTTAACGTAATGGTATGATGTGGGCTGCGGAAAGGGCGCTTGTTGATAAGTCCGGCCCGGTTGTTAAGCAGTCCGGCGATGCTGTAGATTTTAGTTACTTCCAACGCCTCTTCCTTTGTCATAGGCGGCAAAATTGTGGGCAGACGACGGGCCAGCATGGTCTTCCCACTGCCGGGGGAACCTGTCAGCAGAATATTATGCCCGCCTGCCGCCGCAATTTCCAGCGCCCGTTTCACCACCTTCTGTCCATGGACATCAGAAAAATCTATTTCATCATTATCCGGTTCCGAAAGTTCCAGTTCCCTATGCTGCAACGGTTCCAGACAGGGCCGGAGCAGATGGGTCACCAACTGCTTCAAATGGACCGGCGTATAAATCGTAATATCATCAACCAGTCGGCCTTCTTCCCCGTTTCCCTCCGGGATAAAAATTTCCGACATACACTGCCGCCGGGCTTCCAGCACCATGGGCAGGACCCCGTTTACTTCCCTGATTGCTCCCTCAAGGGAAAGTTCCCCAATAAAAACCTTATCCTGAACTTTATCCTGAGGCAGCACTCCGAGAGAAACCAGAATCCCGATAGCAATGGGCAGGTCCAGCCCGCTTCCATCCTTCCGCAAATTGGCCGGCGCCAGATTCACCGTAATCCGGTTCTGCGGAAAAGGAAAGCCGGAATTCTTCAATGCCGTCCGCACCCGTTCCCTGGATTCCCGAATCGCCATGTCCGGCAGTCCCACAATTTCGAAGGCCGGCAACCCCCGTTCAATATCTACCTCCACTATCACTCCTGCGCCATTTAACCCTATGGGCGTTTCGCCTGACACTCTTGCGTACAAATATCATCACCTTCCTTGATTACGTACTATTTTTCTTTCAAACTCCCTGTAATGATTTAGATTTCTTCAGCGATTACCGCTAGACCAGACGGATGCGCTATTGCAAAGCAGAACTTAAAAGCAGTTTTTCAGCCAGCGGATTTTCGCCGTTTTACCTGCGACCCACACTTCAATCACATCAAAACACAAATCGGAATAATACTGTTCCTGCTCCTGCAGCCAGATTAATGCGGTTTTCCGTAACTTCTGCTGTTTTGTATAGGTGACTGCTGCGCCGGGAGTCCCATAGTCCGTTCCGGTCCGGGTCTTCACTTCTACAAAATGTACACAAATTCCCCGTTGCTCCTGCACATCGCCGTTCATTTTCTGAAAGAAATCATCATTAAACCACGTTTCATTCTCAACATCATCCGGGTCCGGTTTTACTGCAACCAGGTCCAGTTCCCCCCAGCGGCTGTAATAATTCCGCTCCACAACGTGCAGACCTTTCCGCTCCAGAAATTCTGCGGCGATTTCTTCACCCCGTCTGCCGATTTCCTTTTTGGTTAAAATAATCTACGCCTCCAAATCTTCCAGCAATGCCTTCAGTCCTGCGTCTTCTTTTCCGTTTTCCGGTTCAAACAGGTAATTGTCCCGTTCTTCCACCGGTGAAAGATTCATGCTGCGGATCGGTTCGTAGCTGCGGCGGTGGATCTTCGTGGCACCGAACTGACGGATTGCATCCATGTGCAGCTGGCTGCCGTACCCTTTGTTTTTTGCCAGGCCAAATTGGGGATAAACCCGGGCCAGTTCCTCCATGAGGCGGTCACGAGTAACTTTTGCTACCACAGACGCAGCTGCAATAGACGCGCTCAGCGCATCACCATGGATGATGGGCACGGTTTCAATGCCTTCCACATGGGGATGCATGGCATCCACCAGCGCTACCTGGGGACGCACACGTATCTGGCGCAAAATCTGCTCCATCCCTTCCTGTGTCGCATGATAAATATTTTCCTTATCAATATTGGAAATGCTGACAACATTGACCAGCACGGCAACCGCTTTCTCCAAAATTTCCGGGTACAGCGCCTCCCGCTTTGCTTCGCTCAGCTTTTTGCTGTCGTTTAAGCCGGCAATGAATACGTTTTCCGGCAAAATAACGCCTGCAATAACCAGCGGACCTGCCAGCGGACCACGGCCCGCTTCGTCAACGCCCACAATATATCGGATACCGGGCAATGCCATGTATTCTTTTTCATAACTCAGCATGTTGGCAAAACGCAGGCGTTCCTGTCGTTCCTTTTCCCGTTTTTTATCGTAAGCCGCCAGCAGTTTCTGCACACCGGCCCGTTCGTCCTGCCGCATTTCATGCATCTGTTCTTCAGTCGGATTTCCGGCTAATATGGCTTTAATTTCCGCTAATTTCATCTTATCCTCTCCTGTTTTTATAGCTTCACTAAATTTTACCCCGAATAATACTGTTTTTGCAAGAATACGCCGACGAAAAATACGCCTCATGACGTTAAAGAACCATTGTTTCATTCGTCCGCCCTCGTTTCGATGCATTTCATTGCCAATAGTTTGTCCATGCTTCCATCATAGCCCCGATTCCCGCAATAAAAAAGCCGGCGTTAAGCCGGCAGTTTCATTTTGTTTGTTCAGATAATTATCCTTTGCTTTATGCAGATAACTGTCTGTTCAGAAGAATCGTTTATATTGGATCATCCAACGTAAAGCGCCCCATCTTTGCAGTTTTAAATTCATACAGGACCATCTGCTCTACCTTATTCAGGTCAAGAACGCCGCCGGCTTTCACACAGCCCCTCGCAGCACCGATTTTTTCCATAACCGTTTCCGCCGTATCTTCCGGGTCCAGTGTGATATGGTAAAACATAGCCAGCTGCTGCGGATATTTTTCCAGCATTTCCTGAAGCAGAAGGATCAACGCATCCCTGCGATCGTAGATATCGTCCTTGATTGCACCGGTCAGGGCCAGATGCAGGCCGGTCTCCGGATCTTCGAATTTCGGCCACAGTACGCCGGGTGTATCTAACAGCTGTAATCCTTTGGCAATGGTTACCCACTGCTTCTGTTTTGTCACGCCGGGGCGGTCGGAAGCAATGGCTTTCACCTGTCCGGCCAGCCGGTTGATCAGCGTGGATTTCCCCACATTAGGCACGCCCACGATCATAAGACGGACATCCCGGTTCCTGACACCTTTTTTCAGCCACTTCTCGGTAATGGGCCTCGCTGCTTCCTTCACCAGACTGATCATCTGCTTGACGCCTTTTCCGGTATGGCAGTCGATGGAACAGACAGGCACACCTTCCTGCTTCAGTTTCTGCAGCCATGCTTCCGTTTTGACCGGGTCCGCCATGTCCATTTTATTCAGGGCAATGACACGGGGTTTGTTCCCGGCCATCTGCCGTAGCATGGGGTTGATGCTGGAATCGGGAATACGGGCATCCAGCAGTTCCACAACCACGTCCACCAGGCGCAGCTGTCCTTCCATCATCCGCCGGGCCTTGGTCATGTGCCCCGGGAACCACTGTATCTTAAAATCCTTTACGTCCATGATAGCCTCACGGTAACGTGCGGAACCGTTCAAACGGCCAGAATACGACAGCGGCCTTGCCTTTTACCAGGCGAAGCGGTACGAAATCCACATCGGCGAACCGGCTGTCTTCGGAATTATTGCGGTTATCCCCCAGCACAAAGATGTGGTCCTTAGGCACCAGGCTCTTCCGGTAATTGGAATGGTTCAGTCCCTTCGGGTCTTCTTTCCATGTATAGGGCTCTTCAATTTTCTTTCCGTTGACCAATACGGCGCCATCGCGCATTTCCACCGTATCGCCGCCAACCGCAATAACGCGTTTGATAAAATCACGGCTTTCATCTTTCGGATAACGGAACACCACAATTTCGTTCCGCTTCGGATCTCCGACAAAATAACCGAATTTATTGACGATCAGCCGTTCCTGATTGAACAGCGTCGGGTACATGGAAGTTCCTTCTACTTTATACGGTTCAAATATAAACGTACGGATACAAAAAGCCAGCGCTACCGCAACGATTATAGATACGAGCCAGTCGTTTAACGAATCCTGAAAAGATCCTCCGGATTTATCGCTCATTTGGTTAACCCCTCTCAACATATAGCCAGACTATTCAGCGGCTTTGCGGGAGTTGTGCAACAGTAAAAAACTGTACCCCACATTCCGCGAATAACAAAAAAGAGGACTGCCTTTGCAGCCCCCTTTGTGCACTACGTTAGCGGCGTTCACGGATACGAGCAGCTTTACCGGTAAGGTTACGCAGGTAATACAGTTTTGCTCTGCGAACAATACCTTTGCGTGCTACGACGATCTTTTCCAGACGCGGGCTGTGTACCGGGAACGTTCTTTCAACGCCAATACCGTAGGAAATACGGCGGACGGTGAACATTTCGCGGACACCGGAACCACTCCGGGAAATAACTACGCCTTCAAATAACTGTACGCGTTCACGGGTACCTTCAACAACCTTTACATACACTTTAACGGTGTCGCCGGCACGGAACTCGGGGATATCAGAACGTAACTGTTCTTTATCCAGTGCTTCAATGATATTCATGTTTTCCTCCTAATTTCATAGACGTTCATGCGACTTACTTGTGCTGCACAGCGGACCGTCCGTTTTACACGTGTAGTATTTTACCACACAAGCACTTACGTTGCAAGTTTTTTTTACAAAATTTACAAGTATTTCTTACAACAAAATTATAATTCTTTCTTAATTTCTTCCAGCAGCTTCTTATCCTGCTTATCAAACTCTTCCGGAAGCAGATCCGGACGCAGCAGATACGTTGCCTTTAATGCCTGTTTTCGCCGCCACCGGGCAATCAGCTGATGATTGCCGTTGCGCAGTACTTCCGGCACTTCCAGGCCTTCAAACACCACCGGCCGGGTATATTGGGGATATTCCAACAGCCCGCTGGAGAAGGAATCCTCTTCGGCGCTGGCCAGCTTGCCCAGCACGCCGGGCACAAACCGGCTCACCGCATCCATGATCATCAGGGCTGGCAGTTCACCCCCGGTAAGGACAAAATCACCGATGCTGATTTTCATGTCCACCCAGTGATAAATGCGTTCGTCAAAGCCTTCATAATGCCCGCAGACAAAAATCAGACCCGTTTCGTTCTTCGCCCACGTTTCCGCCAGAGACTGTTTAAAGGTTGTCCCCCCCGGGCTCATGGCAATGACAGGAGCCCCCGGCACCCTAGCCCTGGCCAGTTTTATCGCTTCCACCACCGGTTCCGGCTTCAGCACCATACCCACGCCGCCGCCAAAGGGCGCGTCATCCACAGAATGATGCCGGTCCATGGAAAAATCCCGTGGATTGACACATTCCATCTGAATGATACCTATGTCCATAGCCCGCTTTAACATACTATGACCGGCCGCAGCTTCAATCTGTTCCGGGAACAGGGTGACAAAGACAAATTTCATCGTATATCTTCCTCGTCCCACTCAGGCAGGCGGACAATAATCTTGCCGTTCGGCAAATCGATCTCACGGATATTTTCGGGAATATTAGCTACCAGGATATCTTTACCTTCCGGAGGCTGGATCACATATACATCCCTGCTGCCGGTCTGAAGCACGTCTTTGAACGTGCCGATGCGGTTGCCCTCTTCATCCAATACCGGCAGCCCGATCAGGTCCCCTACATAGTAACGGCCTTCCGGGAGCTCCGGCATATCTTCCCGGTATACGGAAACCTTCTGTCCCCGCAGCTTTTCCGCTTCTTCTATGGAAGTAATCTCTTTTACGGTAACCAGCATGATGTTTTTATGGGGTCTGGCCTTTACGATCTGCAGCCGCCGGTCATCTGGCAACAGCAGGTAATCCATGTCCATGAACAGTTGGATATTGGAAGTCAGCGGCATAATACGTAAATCGCCCCGCACACCGTGCGGAGCGACTATCTGCCCTAATACAACTTTTTGCATCACAGTTCTCACATGCGGAAAGCGATGATCTTTCCGTCTTCCGTTAAAATCTCAGCACCCATCAGCGCCTGCAGGTTGTCGCCTACTTTGACTTCAACCATGCGTTCCATCGGCGTACCGTAGCCGATTTCCGCACCTAACTGCAACTCCTGGGCCTGCTTTAACTGGGCTTCTGCCTCTGCTTTTGCATCGGTGCGTTTCTTGCGTTCCACTTCAATCTGCTCGCGCAGGCGGGGAGCCGCGGAGAGATCGTTGGCAGCCTGATTCATAACCTGTTTTGCCTGAAAATCAAACTGATTCAGGTCTAATTCCATCTGCTTTATCGTGTTTTGGAGGTCTCCAATAATTTTCAGTTTCAAATCTTCCGTAACCTTTGCCTTAATGGCAACGGGAACACGGATCCACATAGAATCTGCCATAATTTACCACCTTTACGTTTAAGCTACGTATAATTTACTCAACGATCTCTACGATAACTTTCACATTTTCACGGGTTGCAACCGCCTTCATAACGGAGCGGATCGCTTTTGCAATACGGCCCTGTTTACCGATCACCTTACCCATATCTTCAGGGGCAACATGGAGGCGGAGTACAGTTGTTGTACCGGTTGTTTCCTCCTCCACTGTCACTGCAGACGGATTGCTAACCAGAGATTTGGCCATAACTTCTACCAATTCCTTCATGCAAATCACGCCCCCTTACTTATTTTGCGTTTTTAGCTTCAGCGAACTTTTTCATGATACCCTGTTTGCTGAACAGGCTTTTTACGGTATCAGTAGGCTGTGCGCCATTGCCCATCCATTTCAGAGCCTTTTCTTCATCAATCTTTACGGCTGCCGGATTGGTAGTCGGGTCGTAAGTGCCGATGGTTTCGATGAACCGGCCGTCACGCGGAGAACGCGCATCAGCTACAACTACACGATAGAACGGAACTTTTTTAGCGCCCATACGTTTTAAACGGATTTTTACTGCCATTTCAGTTTCACCTCCTTATACTGGATTCATTCTTTAGACTTATTCGCTAATTAGTTTTGAAGTACAGCCCTGATCACAGGTCTGTCTCTTCCCATAAGCTTACGCCTATTTATGCATAAAGGGAAGCATTTTGCCACCCTTTGAAGCAAACTTGGCCATACCCTGCATCTTCTTCATCAGCTTCTTGCTGTCGTCGAAGTTCTTCAGCAGGCGGTTCACGTCCTGAACCTTCATGCCGCAACCGGCGGCAATGCGTTTGCGACGGCTGCCGTTGATGATTTCCGGTTTCTGCCGTTCCTTTGGCGTCATGGAGCGGATGATCGCTTCCACTCTGGCGAATTCCTTTTCATCCACGTTGGCTTCCTTCAGCTTCTGGCTGATGCCGCCCATGCCGGGGATCATGCCCAGAATCGTATCCAGGGAACCCAGCTTTTTGATCTGCTGCATCTGCTCCAGGAACTGCTCCAGGGTGAACTCGTCTTTCTTGAGTTTCTTCTCCATCTCCAGCGCTTTGGCCAGATCGGTCGTATCTTTGATCTTATCGATCAGGGACAGGATATCGCCCATACCCAGGATACGGGAAGCCATGCGGTCCGGATAGAACGGTTCCAGCGCGTCCAGCTTTTCGCCCATACCTACAAACTTCACCGGACAGCCGGTCACTTCCCGTACGGAAAGCACCGCGCCGCCCCGGGCGTCGCCGTCCAGCTTGGTCACGACCAGGCCGGTCAGTCCCAGGTTTTTATTAAAGGTATCCGCCACGGTCACGGCATCCTGGCCGGTCATGGCATCTACCGTCAGCAGAATCTCGTGCGGATTTACTGTCGCTTTGATATTCTGCAGTTCTTCCATCAGCTTTTCGTCGATATGCAGGCGGCCGGCTGTATCGATGATGATCGTATCGCAGGCCAGATGCGCCGCTTTTTCCAGCGACTGGCGGGCGATTTCCACAGGGGATACTTCATTTCCCAGAGAGAAGACCGGGACGCCTACCTGCTCGCCCAGCACCTGCAGCTGGGTGATAGCAGCCGGACGGTATACGTCGGCGGCCACCAGCAACGGGTTTTTCTTTTTCTTCTTCAGGTTAAATGCCAGCTTACCTACCGTAGTGGTTTTACCTGTGCCCTGCAGACCAACCAGCATGATAATAGTGGGGGGCTTATCCGCCACCGTCAGCTTGGCCTGGGTACCGCCCAGAAGCTGCGTCAGCTCTTCATCAACAATCTTGATGATCTGCTGGCTGGGACTCAGGTTCTGCTGGATTTCCGCGCCTAATGCACGCTCTTTGATTTTAGCCACAAAGCTTTTAACAACTTTGAAATTTACGTCAGCCTCTAACAGAGCCATGCGGACTTCCCGCAATGGTGCCTTCAGATCCTCTTCTGTAATCTCCTTCGTGCCGCGAAACATCTTGATCGCGTTCTGCAGCCGTTCGGACAAACTCTCAAAAGCCATTCAGTTACCTGCTTTCATTTACTATTATAATGTAATGTAGCTTTTTAAATCTATATTCGTCTTGCAGGCATTCAATCGTTACCTGCTTCTTCCTGCAATTCCTGTATAATCTTCCGCAGACGGGCAATCTTTGTATTGCGTGCTTTGCTGTCGGACAGGGTACCCGTTTTGTCTTTACCCGTTTCTGCCGCGCCGTCCAGAATCGCCGCCGCTTCTTCGGTCAGTCTCCTTGTTTTCTCCATGCGCCGCAGAAAACCCAGTATTTCTTCGTAATGTTCCAGCAGTTGTTCCACCCGCTTCAGCAGATCGTGGACCGCCTGCCGGGACACGTTCATCTCTTCAGCGATTTCCGCCAGGGAACAATCTTCACAGAAGTACAGCTCCAGACATTGCTGCTGCTTTCCCGTCAGCAGGGCGCCATAGATTTCATACAGGCTGCCGAACCGGATCCGGTCGTTAAAATCACTTGCTGCCATGGTGTCTGTCTCATTCCCTTCTGCTTGAGGAAACGCGAATCAATTCGTCTGCTCAACATGAGCATTATACATGAACGAAGAAAAGCTGTCAAGTATTTTTGCTTGACAGCTTGAACATATTTTCAAAATCCCAGCGCCTGCATCAGCTTCAGCGCCAAAGGAACCACCAGCAGGCCCGGCAGATAATTTAGCACTTTCAATTTTGTCACATCCAGCATGTTAAAGCCGATGGCAAGGATCATCAGGCTGCCGGTACTCACCAGTTCCTTAATCAGCGTTTCGGATAAATAAGGGGCAATGTATTCCGCCAGCAGCACGATGCCGCCCTGGAAGACCAGGGTGAACAGCGCGGAGCCCATTACGCCCACGCCCATGGCCGCTGCCATAGGAATACCTGCGATCAAATCCAGCAGCGACTTGGTATACAGCATACTGAAATTACCCCGCAGTCCCGCGTCCAGGGACCCCACGATGGTCATAGCCCCTACGTTCATGATCAGGCAGGAGGTCACAAAGGCCTGGGCGATTTTCGCCCCTTCCCCCTTCCCCGTAAAACGGGAGGTCAGGAGTTCCGCGCCCCGGTTAATATGTCCGTCCACATCCAGCCATTCGCCGATAACGATACCCGCAATGGTAGATAAAATCAAAACCAGGATGTTCTCTTCCTCGATCATTCCCTGAATTCCAATGACGATGGTACACAGGCCAAGGCCCTTCATCATGGCAGCCGACATGGATTCGGGCAGCCCCTTGCGAAGCAGGAGCCCGATGGAGGCGCCGATGAGTATGGTAATGGTATTTACGATTACTGCAAACATTTACCCTTCTTCCTCATCTGTCGCAAATAACGCATCCACGAACTTCTCCGGTTCAAAGGGGCGGAAGTCCATAATGCCTTCCCCGACACCGATCCACTTCACCGGCAGGCCCAGTTCTTCCCGGATGGCCACAACCACGCCGCCTTTGGCCGTGCCGTCCAGTTTCGTCAGCACCACGCCCGTGATCTTGGTGGTTTCTGTAAACACCTTGGCCTGGGTAATGGCATTCTGCCCGGTGGTGGCGTCCAGAACAAGGAACACTTCATGGGGCGCTTCCGGTATCTCCCGTTTGATGATGCGGTCGATCTTGCCTAACTCGTTCATCAGGTTCACTTTATTGTGCAGACGTCCCGCCGTGTCAATGAAAAGAACATCTACATTACGGGCCTTGGCTGCTTTCAGCGCGTCAAACACCACGGCAGCCGGATCTGCTCCTTCCTCGTGAGCAATCACATCGCACTGGGCCCGTTCGCCCCAGATTTTCAGCTGGGCGGATGCCGCGGCCCGGAAGGTATCCCCCGCGGCCATCATCACTTTATAATTGAAGAGACGGAAGTAGTTGGACAGCTTGCCGATGGTAGTGGTCTTTCCCACACCGTTCACACCTACGATTAAAATCACCGTAGGATGCGCCCCGATCCGGGTACGAACGCCGTCGTCCTTCAGCATGGCCGCAATCTGTTTTTTCAAAAACGGCAGCACGTCTTCCGTGCCTTTAATCTCCCGGTTTTTCGCAGCCTTCCGCACATCTTCGATCAGCTTCTCCGTAGTTTTTACGCCTACGTCCGCCGTCAGCAGGATCATCTCCAGTTCTTCCAGAAAATCCTCGTCCACTTTGGCAGACATCCCCACCAGCTCCGTGATCCGGTTGGTGAAGTTCTGGCGCGTTTTGCTCAACCCCGATTTCAGTTTCTCAAAAAAGCCCATGGTTCTGTTTCCTTTCCCCGTTCTTTATTTGCAATTTACAGAGGGATTACCCTGCAAGCAGATCCTCTGCAGAATCTTTTTTCAGTAAATACATAACGCAAATCGCCTTCAAAAACACAGCAATGCAAGAAGCGGTCCCGTCCCGCAAAAGCACACGTTATCCCGTTGCGCCGCTTTCCTTAACCAGTTTATCGCTCATCTTTACGGAAAGAATCTTCGATACGCCGGATTCCTCCATGGTCACCCCGTACATGACATTGGCGGCTTCCATGGTCCCTTTGCGATGAGTGATTACGATAAACTGAGTCTGCAGGGCGTACCCTTCCAGAAATTTTGCAAAACGTCCGATATTGGCATCGTCTAAAGGCGCGTCTATTTCATCCAGAATACAGAAGGGAGACGGATGGTAACTCAGCAGCGCAAACAGTAATGCGATGACTGTCAGCGCCCGCTCCCCGCCGGAAAGCAGAAACAGGCTTTGCAGCTTCTTACCGGGCGGCTGGGCCTCGATGTCGATGCCGGACTCCAGGATGTTTTCCGGATCCGTCAGCTTCAGCATCGCGGTGCCTCCGCCAAACAACTGTACGTATGTATTCTGGAAAAAACCGTTGATCTTGCCGAAGGCTTCCTTAAACCGCCTGGTCATCCCCGAATTGATTTCCGAAATGACGGACTGCAGCTTGTCCCTTGCTTCACACAAATCGGTGTACTGCTTCTGCAGAAATTCGTAGCGCTCACTGACCGCTTTATACTCTTCAATGGCGCCGGGGTTCACCGGCCCCAGCTCCTCGATCTGCCGCTGCAGCGAAGCCTGCATCCGGCGCAACGCCGTCTCGCTTTTATCTTCCAGTACGCCTTCCGCTTTTGCCTCTTCCCTGGCTTCCGCCAGATTCACTTTATACTCTGAGGTCAGCTGTTCCAGCGCATTCTGGTAATCACTTTCCAGTTTGGCATTGTCGATTTCATTCTGGTGCACTTTCGTTTCCGCTTTCGACAGTTCGCTCCGCAGCGCTTTCAGCTTTTCACCGGCAGCCCCCTGCTTCTGGGTCAGTTCCAGCCGCTGCTCGGAATAATCATGCTGTCCTGTGATAATATCCTGCAATTCCTGCATCAGCGACCTGTTCCGCTCCGCCAGCTCTGTCTTTTTCTGTTTACTGTTTTCGACGGTCTGCCCCAACTTATCATGCTCTTCTGCGTTGGCATTGAAGTCGCCCTGCAGGCGCCCCAGATCGCCGTCCAGCTGTTTCATCCGTTCTTCTTTCATCTGGCGCTGGGTGTTGGCGGTCTCCGCCTGCACCCGGGCATCCTGCAGCCGTTGGGCCAGGGTCTCCAGCGCGCTCCGGTCCGCCCCAATCTTCTGTTGAAGCGAATCCAGGGTATTCTTGGCTTCCGTGTTAGCCGCTTCCATTTCCTGCAGCGGTTTCCGCTTATCTGCCAGAAGCTGCCGCACGGACAGATACTCGTTAGCCAGCTGGGTGCGGGTATCCACGGCCAGTTCCAGTGCCTCGTTCTCCCGTTTCAGTTCATCCGCCAGCCGCTGTTCCTCCGCTTTGATCTCGGTCAGGCGGATATTCTTCTGCTGCACCGTGTCCCGGAGTACAGCCAGCTGTTTTTCCTGTTCCTGCAGCGCGTCTTCCAGAACTTCCTTTTCTTCCTGGATAGCCAGCAGGTCTTTATTGTATTTTTGCAACAGCGTCTCCTGTTCCTTCACGTTCTTCTCCCGGGACAGGTAGCCTGCTTCTTTCTTCTGGCGGCTGCCACCGGTAAGGGAACCGCCTGCATTGACCATGTCGCCGTCCAACGTGACCACCCGCAGACGGAAGCCGCTTTTTCTTGCCGCCGCCAGCGCATGATCCATAGTTTCCGCTACCAGCACCCGGCCGATGAGGAAACGGAGAGCCGGTTTTACATGCTCATCACACTGCAGCAGGTCCGCCGCAAAGCCCCGTATGCCCGGCAGCTTAGCCAGCGTTTTTTCCTCTGCTTTCAGCACCGGTTCTTTGATGGTGTCCAACGGCAGGAAGGTAGCCCTGCCTTCACGGCGATCTTTCAGATACCGGATGGCCTGTTTTGCCGCATCTGCCGACTGAATGACCAGATTTTGCCCGCCGGCTCCCAGGGCCGTTTCTACAGCTGTCACATACGCCGGTTCAACGGAAATCAACGCAGCCGCCGGGCCGATCACCTCATCGCGCCACGTTTCCTGGCTTTGCATCACAGCCCGTACGCCATATCCGAACCCTTCCAGCGACTGCTGCATATCCTGTAACAGCCGCAGGCGCGATTCCACCGACGCAATCTGTGTCTGGCATTCGTTGTATTTTTTCTCCACTTCCTGAAAGACTTTGCGTTTGTCTGCCGCTTTGGCTGCCAGTTCGTTCCCTTCCTTTATATAACGGGTCACGTCCTGTTCCAGTTCCCCCTTCCGGGAGAGAAGCCCCCGCTGCTCTTCGGTCAGCTCGTTCACCCGCTGTTCCGCCGCGTCCACGTCGTCCTTCAGCCGGTTGCGGCGGTTCATACGCTGTTCCTGGGCCGCTTCCATCGACCGGATCTCATTGCGCAATTCTATCATTTTGCGCATATCTTCAAAGTTGCTGTCTGTCAGTTCCTGTATTTTCGCTTCATTCTCTTTTTGGGCCTGCAGCCGGTCTGCCTGCTGCTGCTCCAGATCCGTTACCAGCGCGGCAGCCTCGTCCCGTTTAGCCTCCAGCACGTCAAACTCCCTGGCCAGCGACTCCAGTTGGGCCGTCCACTGGTCGATCTGTTCCTGCAGTTTTTCATTCCGTTTGGCCAGATTCCCCTGCTGGCGGATGCTCTGTTCTATGCGTTCGTCCAGCACGGCATCTTCGCCCTTGATGGCTTCCAGGGCCTTTTCCTTTTCCGTGATGCCCGCCTGGATATGGGACACCTGGTCGTTTAACGTGTCCAGTTCCTGCTGCAGCCCGGCCAGGAGTGCTTCCTGCTTGCTCACATCCGTGCTTTTTTCCAGGAAAACCTGATTGCAGGCTTCCTGTTCCTGCTGCAGTTTTGCCCGGGCCTGCTCGATGGTCTCCACCCGGTTCACAAACTGGGTGAGCCTGCAGATCCGCAGCTTCCCGTTAAGCTCATTGAAACGCGTTGTCCGCTCCGCTTCCACACGCAACGGTTCCACACGGCTTTCCACTTCGCTTTTGATATCGTTGATACGGGTCAGGTTGTTGGCCGTATCGTCCAGACGGCGCGTAGCTTCCTTCTTCCGCATACGGAACCGGGCAATTCCCGCCGCCTCTTCAAAGATGGAACGCCGGTCTTCCGGCCGGCTGTTCAAAATCTCGTCAATCTTATTCTGCCCGATGAGGAACATGGCGCCCTTGCCCATGCCCGTATCCGCCAGCAGATCCAGTATATCTTTTAATCTGCAGTTTTTCTTGTTAATAGCGTAATCACTGTCGCCGGAACGGTACAGACGTCGGGTAATGCTCACCTCGTCAAAATCCAGCGGCAGCATATGGTCCCGGTTGTCGAACACCAGGGTGACTTCCGCCACGCCCAAAGGCCGGCGTTTGCTGGTACCCGAAAAGATAATATCCTCCATTTTGCTGCCACGGAGGTATTTGGCGCTCTGTTCGCCCAACACCCAGCGCACCGCATCGGAAATATTACTTTTTCCTGAACCGTTGGGGCCTACCACCGCCGTAATGCCCGCACCGAATTCCAGAGCGGTGCGGTCAGCGAAGGATTTGAACCCGAAGGCTGTAACTGATTTCAAAAACAAAACGGATCACCTGTTATAGAGAAAAATGATATTACCGGCCAGAAAAAGGCCTCGCAAAACCGTACACGATGTTTTGCTCAGTTCTTTTCCTGGCATTCAAATTCATACTTACACTTTATTGCCGCTCTTTTTAGCAGCTTTCTTTGCCTTTTCTTTTAGGGCCATGGACGCTTCCCGGGCTGCCTGGCGGCTTACCTGCCGCCGGTTGGAGCCGGTCTTAGGGGCATGGCGTTTATCCGCAACGGAATTACGGCCCCGGGATTTAGGCGCTTCTTCCGCTTTTTTCTTCGCCGCTGCAATGCGGGTACGGCGGACAATCTTCCGCCCGTTCACCGTCTGCTTTTCCAGCGTGACGCCCAGTTTCTCTTCCACATTATGCAGCCATCGCAGTTCTTCCGTAGTATACAGGGTAATGGCTACGCCATCCTTCCCGGCCCGGCCGGTCCGGCCCACCCGGTGGACATACCAGCTGGCGTCATGGGGTACATCGTAGTTGATCACGTGGGTGACCCCTTCCACGTCCAGGCCCCGGGCCGCAATGTCGCTGGCCGCCAGAATCTGGATTTTGGCATCCCGGAACGCTTTCATCACGGTTTTACGCTTCGCAGCGCTCATATCGCCGGTCAGCACGTCCGCATTGTACCCATGCTCCCCTAAAAACGCATCCACTTCCTTTGCCCGCTCCTTGCTGATGCAGAACACCAGCATCAGATAGGGGTTCAGCCGGTCAATCAGGCGCATCAGCGTGTCCGGTTTCTTTTCTTCCGTCGTCTTGATACAAATCTGTTTGATAGCTTTCACTACCGTTTCTTCCGGCGCGATCTCGATGACCTGGCAGTTTGTGGTCAGGCTGCGTCCCAGCTTGTTGATTTCTTCCGAAACCGTGGCGGAACACAGCATGGTCTGCCGTTCCGGTCCGGTCATGGCAATCAGCTTCAGGGCGTCGTCCATAAAGCCCTGGGCCAGCATCTCGTCCACTTCATCCAGTACCAGGAACTTCACGCCACCTAAATCCGTATTTCCTTTTTCAATATGGTCGAGCAGGCGGCCCGGTGTACCGATGAGCACCTGGGCCTTGCCTGCCAGCTTATTCTTCTGGGTTTCAAAATCCCGGCCGCCGATTACCGGCAGCGTGGAAATTTCCAGCCCTTCCAGCACCTGCTTCATCACTTCGCTGACCTGTTGGGCCAGCTCCCGTGTAGGCGTGATTACCAGCGCCTGCACATACTTCTTCGCCGGGTCGATCTTCTGGGCCAGGGGAATCAGGAACGCCAGCGTCTTACCGGTACCCGTCTGGGCCCGGGCCAGCACATCCCGTCCTTTCAGTAACGCGGGGATTGCCTGCCGCTGCACGGGCATGGGCGTTTTGATCCCCATTTTATATAAATTCTCCCTCACCCGGGGAAGCACGTTTACCTGTTCAAAAAAATCTATCATGATTTACCTCTCTGTCTTTTTCTTTCTGCACAAACTCAGGGAATCTCATCATGCGTCAAGAATCCGCAATATCGACTACTTTCCTCTTCTGTCTGCACTGTGCTGCCACAGATACCACACCGCCAGACTCCGCCAGGGACGCCAGGCTTCCATCAATTGGTTCATCTGCCCGCGCTTGGGCACTTCCTTCAGCTTAAACAACTGCTGCATTTCTTTTTTCAGGAGAAAATCATCCCCCGGCATCACATCCGGGCGGCACAGGGAAAGCAGCATGAACATTTCAACGGTCCACTGCCCCAGTCCCTTTACCGTTTTCAGCAATTTGACAATCTGGGCATCCGTCATTTCCGGGAACGCCGCAAAATCAATGGTACTGTCCAGCACAAAGCGGGCAAACGCTTTCATGTAAGTCACCTTGAGAGCCGTCAGCCCACAGGTGGCAATGGTCTCATCCGTCAGGGCCATGAGCTTTTCCGGCGTCACCGGATTTCCAGCCAGACGCCGCAGCTGGCCCATGATCCGGCCGGAAACGTCCGGCGGCAGCTGCTGTGCCGCAATGCCTGTCAGCAACACTTCAAAATACCGCTCCCTGCCATCCGGAACCAGCGTGCAGTGACCGTATTTATTTATGAAAGGAAGCAATTCCGGCGCCTTCTCACGCAAATATGCCTCGCCGACCAGCCAGTCAGTGGTGTTCACCATCGCCACGTCCTCCCTACCTTTGCGAAACAAACGCAAACTATCCCACGTTAATTGGTATATTATACCACAAGTAATAAGGCGCATTCAACCAAAAAAGAGCACCGCAGCATCACGATACGCAAAGATTCTGAAACCGCACAAACAAAAAACCTGTCTTTCTTTTCAGAAAGACAGGTAAGATTGACTGGTGCCGGGGACCGGAATCGAACCGGTACGGGTATCTCTACCCGCGGGATTTTAAGTCCCGTGCGTCTGCCAGTTCCGCCACCTCGGCAGAAATTATGGAGGCGACACCCGGAATTGAACCGGGGATAAAGGTTTTGCAGACCTCTGCCTTACCGCTTGGCTATGTCGCCTTAAAACAATGGAGCGGAAAACGAGACTCGAACTCGCGACCCCAACCTTGGCAAGGTTGTGCTCTACCAACTGAGCTATTTCCGCAACATGGTGCCTCAGCACAGAATCGAACTGTGGACACAGGGATTTTCAGTCCCTTGCTCTACCAACTGAGCTACCGAGGCATAATGGCGACCCGGACGAGACTCGAACTCGTGACCTCCGCCGTGACAGGGCGGCATTCTAACCAACTGAACCACCGGGCCGTTTTTCATCAAGCATTAATAGTATAGGTTATTTCTTCGTCTCTGTCAAGCTTTTTTACGAAAATCCTGCTTCACCGGGTTTGCGTGATGAACGCCGTTTCCCAACTCCAGCAGATACGGTTCCAGCCGTTCCGCCAGCAATACTTCCAGATCCGCCAGCTTTTTTGCGTCAAAATCGTGAATCGTGTTGGGAATAAAATGCGTTTTATTCTCCGCATAAAACTCATTACGCGCCCTGTTATACAGAAACACCAGTTCGTTGCCTGCGTCAAAATCCGCATAGTCTAAAATAACGGTTGCGTTATTGATAAAATCCAGCGGATACTGCGGACCGATGTACTTGACAAAACTGCCCACCCGTTCCGGCAGCGTATCCGGGAAATGCCAGTCCAGGATGCCCTTCCGCTTCAGCAGATGACCAGACCGGGGTATATACGTGGGCGTTGTTTCCTCTACCAGCCGGTCGATATACTGGTTGATCCATTCTTCGAACTGATCCCTGTCCCGGGTGATGAAACGGAAATCCCGGTAGCGGAGCAGCCCCACCTGGCGAATAGGCACATAATCAAAGGTCTCATCCGTGTAAATCAGTTCCAGCCTGCGCCGGGCCGCTTCATTGACATATGCACCCAGCAAAAATTCATGTCCCTTCAATTCGCCGCCTTCCACAAACGTAAAGCCGCGCAGCACTTTCGGCAGCTTCTGCAGAAACTCCCAATCGGGACGGCGCTTCATAATCACTTCAATCTCTTCCGGTTTTGGCATAACAGTATAATCTCACCGCCACACGTTTTCCCCGTTGATCCGGCACAGTCCGGACAGCAGGAACCCACAGGCCCGCCCAAAACGGCCGGGCCTGTCGAACATGCATCAGATCTGCGGTTTTCCTTCCATTTTATTTAATAAATTGCCTAACGTCCATTTAATGGTATCCGACGGATCCTCCTCCAGCCCCAGCGGTTTCAGGTCCGTTTCCCGCAGGAACCGGCGGATGAACTTGTTTCCGTCGGAATTGTACGCGAACATATCGGCAAAGGCATATGTCCTTACATAGGTTTCCCTGTCATAGTCAAAGGGTGAATGGCTGGTCACCATGTAGGAATCCATACGGTGCACTACCATCACCACCAGCGCCCCGCAACCCGCCTGTTCCGCAGCAGCCTTCATGGCTTCCTTGTCCGGTTTCGGGTTTTTAGCAAACATCTCATTCACCGCCGCCTCGGCTTTGGTATTATCATCCATCAGCCGGTAATAGGGCACATGGTAATCCATCTTCACCATCTGGATCCAGCCCCGCATATCCGCCCGGCTCACGCTGCCGGTGCGGTCGATCACCACAAAATTCACCGGCTTTGTCTCAAAGGCATACGCCCTGGCCGCACCCAAAAAAGGAACAGCCTCCAACCCGGAAATATTCCCGGCGACGCCGCTGCACAGCGTAACGACCAGCGCCAGAAGCAGGAACAGTTTTTTCATTCTCTTCACCCCCTGCCAATCCAAAATCATTTTTTTCTTCGCATAGTATCTGATACCGTATCGGCTCATTTACAACCCGGAATCAGTATACCAGCCAATTATGTCATTTTTATGGAGACGCGCACACCAGCCGGCATCCCCTGCAAGCCACGGCAGTTCCCCGCATGGCGCTTCCTGTTATGGCAAACCCATGCCGCCCCTGCCGCAGGTCTATCGTTTCCAGATATCCGCCGCGGTCCCGTGTCCCAACGGGCCCACGCCCAGATACGCAGCCAGGGTCTGACCGATATCGCTGAAAATGTGGAACGGCGGAATCTGCTGCGGTTTCACATTCTTTCCGTAGAACAAAACGGGAATCTTTTCCCGGGTATGGTCCGTGCCCTTCCAGGTAGGATCGCAGCCGTGGTCCGCCGTCACCAGCAGCACATCATCTGACTGCATTAATGAGAACAGTTCCGGAAGCCTGCTGTCGTAATACTCCAGGCCTTCCCCATACCCCAGCGCGTCCCGCCGATGGCCGAAGGACGAATCGAAATCCACAAAGTTAGCGAATACCAGCGTCCGGTCCGGCGCATCCTTCACCGCCTGCAGGGTGGCGTCAAAAATTTTGTCCAGCCCCGCCGCGGGGTAATGCTTCGTAATGCCCCGGTGGGCAAAAATATCGGCAATCTTGCCAACCGCGTACACATTCCCGCCGGCTGCCACCAATCTGTCCAGCAGGGTATCCTCATGGGCCGGTACCGCGTAATCGTGACGGTGGGCCGCCACACGCGCAAACTCCCCGGCCTTCTTCCCCACAAACGGACGGGCGATGACACGGGCGATCTTATAGGGTTTCACCAGTTCAAAACTCAGTTTGCAAAGATCATAGAGCCGTTCCAGCCCGAAGGTCTCCTCATGGCAGGCAATCTGCAGCACGCTGTCTGCGGAGGAATAAATGATAGGCTTGCCGGTGCGCATATGCTCCTCGCCCAGTTCCTGGATGATCACCGTACCGCTGGCCAGCTTTTCCCCCAGCACACCGGGCAGGTTCCCTTCCCTGATCAGCGCATCCACCAGCGCCTGCGGAAAACACTTCGGCTGATCGGGGAAATAGCCCCAGTCAAAATCCACCGGTACACCGGCGATCTCCCAGTGACCGCTGAGGGTATCCTTACCCTTGCTCACCTCTTCCGCGCAGGTATAGGCCGCCTTCACCCGTCCGCCATCCAGCGGATCGGCCTGCAGCGTTTCCCCGGAGAGCGGATGAGCCAGCCTCTCCCCCGTACTTACAAGATGGGCCTTTTCCAGCCCCAAGACTGCCAGGTTCGGCAGCGCCAGATACCGGGGCGAGCCGTCCGCCTGTTTGCGGTTTTTCCCCATCCACGCCGCAATATGTCCCAGGGTATCGGAACCTTTGTCCCCAAAGGCTTCCGCATCATGGGCCCAACCGATACCAAACGAATCCAGCAATGTAATGATGACACGGGCCATTGTTATGCCTCCTCATTTTTTGTATTCAAGCACACTCTTACGGACATACTGAACCATTACAGTTCGTCCAGCATCTGCTGCGGATTTTCTGCTGCCTTCACCTTGCCAAACGCTTTCACAATGATGCCCTTTTCATCAATTAAATATGTTGAGCGCACCACGCCCATGGTTTTTTTGCCGTACATGTTCTTTTCCTGCCATACGCCGTAAGCCTGAATGACCTGCAGCTCCGGATCCGACAGCAGTGTAAAAGGCAGGCCGAACTTTTCCTGAAACTTTTTATGGGAGGCTACGGAATCCTTGCTGACGCCGATGACCACCGCGCCTTTTTCCCGGAACTGGGGCAGCAGTTCCCCAAAATTACAGGCCTGTTTCGTACAGCCCGGGGTGTTATCTTTCGGATAAAAATACAGCACGACCTTCTGTCCCTTAAAATCTTTCAGGGAAACCATGTTCCCATCCTGGTCCGGCAGCGTAAACGCCGGCGCCTTCGTTCCAATCTCTAACATACTATGCCTCCTGCATTATCCTTTATCTGCCGCAATCAGCTTTTCCAGCGCCCGTTTCGCCACAGCCTGGAAACGTTTTTCCGCCACCTTGTACACATCCGGCGGCGCCACGGCCTCGCTGTCCGTACGCTTGGCCACCACGCCGCAGATGGCGCCGGCCCGCAGCCCGTGCACACTGCACAGGGTCAGCAGCGTCGCCGCTTCCATTTCAAAATTCGTGCAGCCCAAAGCCTGCCACTCCTTCAGTGTGCCCTGCAGACGGCGCACCACATACCCGTTAAAGCTGTCGTAGCGTTCCTGCCCGGGCCAGAAGCTGTCCGTCGTCACCGTGATGCCCAGGCCAAAGGGGATCTTCAGTTCCTTCGCCGCATCCCGCAGCGCCACGGTCACATCCAGATCGGCTACCGCCGGAAACTCCACCGGGGCATAGGCTTTGCTGGCCCCGTCCATGCGAACCGCCGCCTTACTGATCACCACATCCCCCAGGTTCAGGTCTTCCTGCAGGGAACCGGTGGTACCCACGCGGATAAACGTAGTGACCCCCAGCCGCCCCAGTTCTTCCACCACAAAGGTGATGCAGGGACCGCCCATGCCGCTGCTCATCACCAGCACCGGTTCACCGTCCACACGGGCCAGCCAGCTGGTAAACTCGCGATGGCTTTCCAGATACACCGCATCCGGATCCAGGGCCTTCGCCAGCCCTTCCACCCGTCCCGGATCCCCGGGCACCAGGGCATACTTTGCGCCCTGCAGCATCTCCTTCGATAAACCTACGTGATACATCACTTCGCCGGGTTTCGCGTAATTCTTCATGGAACTGACCACCTTTCCTGTTACATCGTGAAACAGCTATCGAAATCCGTATTTCTGTTATTTATTATACCATAGATACTGATGCAGAGTATGAGAAATTGGGGAGAAAAAATCCCCCGCAGCACAAACGGGGGATTAAGTGGAGAAAAACATAAGTTTTCATAAACAGCCCTCTGAATCAATGCACAGAAGGAGACTATGCTTTACTCAAATATTTAATTGTATATCAGATAAACATTGATCAAATACAATTATTATCTGTATCTTCTATCATATAATTTAATAACTGATAATTGAATTAAAAGGTTCCAACACCTCCTTGTCACCGATAATTGTCACATTCTCACCTGTAACAACGCCCTGCTTTGCCATAACCGCGCCATTGATAAAGCTGTCCGTTCCAATGGTCACCTTTCCCCGGCACAGCAGTAACGATTTTTCTAATCTAACCTGATTGCCAATATGAAGGTTGCAATCTGCCAAAATAATGATACGACCTGTAAATACTGAGTTGTCACCTATGGTCACATCTTCGCCAAAACAAAGTATCCCATCGCCATTTACTTTTAGGCCTTTCGGAAGAGAAATTTCTTTCCTGCTGAGATATATCCATCCGCTCAATCCGTCACGCTGCATTTCCAATGGAGAGGGAAAACCAGTCGAAGCCCATTCTGCAATTTCCCCTATGGAAAACTGCGGAAAAACTGCGCCACCTGATTTGCTTGTGATAGTATTTTTCTTCTCTCCTGTTTCTTCCTTTCCTGCGGAACCTGACAAATCTGTAACCGGGTTTTCGAGCAGTTGAATCAATGGAGCAGGAAAGAACATGACACACTGCCGCAGTGAAAATTCATTCGAATTGGAATCTGCTACTTCAACTTTAAGAAATCGCAAACCCAAATCCTTCACCCTGTTAACTGAAACCACGATCCGTACTTCATTGTTACCGGGCTGTAAAAGGGGCAGGTTATAAACAGCATCACTGATTGCTGTTTCTTTTTCCTGCTGTAAAGAAATTAACATAAAACTTTGGGCAATAGTTTCCAGCTGCTTCCGGCATAAAAACTCACGAACGGCCTCCGCCTCCTGGTAAACACTGCGTCCATAACATAAGACTATACCCGAACAAGCCATCAGGAACAGCAGGAGCGGAAGTATAATGAATCCATTCTTCCTGTCCGTGCCTCCCACTGCCCCCTGATCATCAGACTCACTAACAAAACATTTCATAAAGAACTTTCATTTACTACAAAACCATTGCTTAAAAACAAAGCTGAAGCGATCCTTCTTTCCAAACCACTTTCCGGATCCTTAAACGCCATAATGACACCAATTTTATTCTTTCCTAACGGAAAAGTTTTAAAATCAGTCAACTTGATTTCCGGATTTGAAAATGAATTGACACCTGTCGTTGAATCTTTTAATGTCTTCCGATATAACATCGTATTCGACAAATACCAATACGCGCGAACATTTTTATATGTTTTCCAACAGATAATCTGATCCCGGTTATTGAAATCTTTTGCCAGCTTTACTTTTGCCGAGTTATAGGAAAGTTCTCTACGAATTATGCTTTCTGTATAGCGGGCTGCCTTTGCAATTTCAATAGCCGCCAATAGTTTCCTGCTATTGTTAAAGAATACCTGCACCGCGCTGCAATATACACTACTGGCAATAACAATAACCATAAAAACAATGTTTAATTCTAAAAGAATCGAGCCAGATTTTCTTTTATCAAAGCATCGTTCAGGATGTTTGTCCATCTGCCTTTTCTATTGGTATAAATTCCAGACGGTTTACCAATACCTTTCCTGTAGCTTTATTTCGCATTTCTTTAACAAGGAGAATATACGGTCCAAGTGTCTGCGTCGATATTACTTTTTCATAATCCTTTTCATAAGAATCATTTAATTTGTCAGCTAATACTTCTTTTTGCCAGACCGCTTGATCTTCCTCCATTATAGAATATGCCTGCAGCATCTCATTAGTATGTGCCATAGCGTGTAATGAACAAGAGATACAGCCGACCAATGCTGTAGTAAATGCAAGCAACACCAGAAATACAGGGATTATCATCAATATGACAAAACCATCCGAGTATCTCCCTTGCTGAAGCTCTTTTCGAGTAATTCTCAAAATCGTGTTTTGCCGTTTCATAAATTCACACGTTCTACCCGTACCCTCCCTGTAACAGGCTCAAGGCTCACTTTAACCTGAACGGAGGTAATCCTTTCATGCTGCAGTATAAATTGTCCACTTACAGACGGAGATCCATTGATGGAAAATTTGATAATGTAAGCAGGAATACTGCTAAATCGTACTGCTACAGACCCACCCGACGCAAAACCTCGTTTCTTATCAACCAGATTCGGCCTCCGGAAGACCCAATACCCTTTACGCCCGTTGCTTAATTCCACATACCCCATATCTGAACCCGCAAGAGCTCGTTCCCTGGTAAGAAGAATATCCTGAGCAAATTCCCGGGCCGTACTTTCCACCTGCACCACCGCTACCGTTTTTTCATATACGGAAATTCCTATAAACAGTCCTGAAAGGAGAATCCCATACAGGAAAACAGCTGTCAGCCATTCAACCAGCAGATAACCCTCAGCCCTGTGTCTCCGCTTCAACACTGCCATTAGAAGTTACAGTATTACCCTCTGCATCAGAACCGGTCAAAGTGTAAGTGCTACCGGATACAGAATACTGGAAATCTTCATTTTTGGCATCTTTAAAGCCTTTGTTTTGGGCAACATAGTCAGGGACTAAACTATCAAGTGAAGCAGGAACGCTTCCCTGCTCGAGTTTATATGTGGCAATTGCCTGATCCAATGTCGCAAGATCATTTCTCAGCTTTGCGTTACGTGCTTTAGAGCCTGCTCCGTCAATCGCAGGCATTAACATGGTAGCCATCACACCGATAATTATCGTAACTGCAATTACTTCAATCAGACTGAATCCCGCTTTGTGGGAAACATTCCTCCTTCCAACAGAATTAATTTTTTCTTTTATTCTTTTTAACATAACTGTTCCTCCGGCCATTGTTATTCCGGCATCTTCGTCATTAAATCAAACAGCGGCGACAGCATTACAGACATAACTGCAAAAATCATCGCAGCAATTATGACCACCAATACCGGTTCTAAAACTGCTTTTAAATCCCGGAGGCGGGCAAAAAGCTCCTGTTCCTGGATTTCCGCAAATTCCGTCAGCATACCCGGCAGATTACCGGAACTTTCACCAATGCTCAAAAACTCCAATCCTGTCTGGCTGAAAAGATTTCCCGACTGCATTGCTGCTTCTGTAATACCTACACCACGCAGGACATTCTCCGAAAACTTTTTTGCGTTATTCTTCATAGAGGTATCGGTCAACGCAACAGAAGCACGCAGAATAGCTTCCGGGAAAGAAATACCGCTATGCAGCATCAGCGCCATCAATCTTGTAAAACGTATTTCCAAAAAAGAATGGCGCATTCTCCTGATTCCGGGAAAACACATCAGCAAGGAAAAGATTTTTGCACGTTGCAACAATAACAACTTACCGCTAATCAAACACATACAGGAAAGAGCAACCGTATGATTTTGCAACTGATTGGAAATTGAAAGCAGTATCTGCAAAAGTAAAGTCTCCTTTACCCCAAGCGATTGATATAGCTCTGCAAAAGAGGGTACCAGCTTTACACTAAAAAAAACAAATGTAAGAAAAGCCAATACCAGCAAGAAACCTGGATATATACAGACATTACGTACCAGTTTTGCAAGCTCATCCTGCTGCTTGTAAAAATTTGAAAGAGAAAGAAGAACCTGGGAAATCTGTCCACTCACCTCTCCAGCCTCAACAACCGATACATTCATCCTTGAGAATATGTCCGGCTGTAAAGACATTGCATAAGATAAAGGTTGACCGCTTTGCAGGCTCAGATTTAGCCGCATACAAACCGGCTTGAACTTTTCGCTTAGCCTCCCGGCAACCATCTCTATTCCTTTCACAATAGGAATACCCGCATCCAACAATGTGGATAGCTGTTTGTAAAAAATCGCCCTTTCCTTATTTGAGAATTGCAAACGCGGTTCAAACCAACGCTGAAAGGCCTTTTTATCTTTTATCCTTTCAATGTTTGTAACATACCCATAATTTTTGTGGATGAAGTCAATAACCTGTTCTTCGCATTCTGCATAATATTCGCCGTTATATACTCTTCCACCTGAACTCCGGGCTCGCCATCGGAATAACCGCAATGTATCAGCCTCCTTTCGCCTGGCACAAGTCAAAGTTTAGAGGCAGTCAACAAAAAAATAAAGTGTTTTTTCAAAAAAACTGTGAAGAAAATTTCACATTCAAAGACCATTTTTGTCCTTTTTTGAAAAAACACTAAATATAGCAAATTTTTGTGAAAAAATTGTGAACAATATGGTTTTATCTCACCATCCACCAGTACACGATCCCCCCGATTCCGATCAGTCCGGCGAAGTTGTAGAACAAAAACATGCGCAGGTAGTTCATCACCTGATGGGGATAGGCATTGGCGTACAGCTTGTAGCTGATCACGCTGGCCATGGAGGCGATCAGGGTGCCCAGGCCGCCTACGTCAACCCCCAGCAGCAGTTCACCGGCGTTGCGGGTGAAACCGGCCAGCAGCATGGCGGCAGGCACGTTGCTGATAAACTGGCTGGCCACGATGCCGGCCAGGTATACGATACCCCGGGCATGGTGCAGGTACTGGTGCAGCTGCCGGATGGCATCCCAGTGGGACAGGTTGCCGATAAAGATGAAAAAGCCGATAAAGGTCAGCAGCAGGGAGTAGTCCGCCTGTTTCAGCAGGCTGCGGTCCACCGCGGCTACCACGGCCACTACGGCGGCGGTACACACAAGGGGGCTTATTACGTGCAACACCGAAAGGAAGCACAGCAGCAGCAGGCCGGAAAAGACAAGGATCCGGGAGCGCAGGCCGGTTTCCGTTTCGCTGTGTTCCAGCTGCAGTCTGCGGTTTGGCAGTCCGTGCACCAGAATGGCCAGCCACAGAGCGCTCAGTACAGACAGCGGCCCCAGCACGGAAAAAAAGTAGCTGGTGGTCAGCTGGTAATGGTAATAGATGAACAGGTTCTGTGGGTTCCCCATAGGGGTGCAGGCACTGCCCAGATTGGCAGCCAGTGTCTGGAATATCACGATCCGCCCTACGTCCAGTTTCAGCTGTTTGCCGGTGATCAGGGCCAGGGGTACAAAAATCAGCAGGGAGACGTCATTGGTGACAAGCATGGATGTGAAAAATGGAAGCCCGACCAATACGGCCGCCACGTGCCGTGTGGTGCTGCAGTGAACAAACAGGAAGCTGGCGGCTTTTTCCAGCACCTGCAGCTTCCGGAAGCCGGCTACCACCAGCATAAAGGACAGCAGCATGCCCAGTACGGGAAAGTCTATGTAAGCAGGAGTCGGGTTAAAAAAAAGAGAAGAAACCAGCGCCAACAACAGGGAGACTGTCAGTACTATGTCTCTCTTCAGGATGCTTCTGATTTCTTTTTTCAACTTAACTGACTGTATCGGTAGTTCAATACGCATAATCTGAATTTACCTCAGGTTGTATCTGGAAAACTTTGTTGTATCAACACGCTAGAATTATCTGCCGGATGAACCGGAAAAGCCGGTCCTCGTCATGATAAACCGGCCTGTCACGGCGCGTCACGATACCTGTATGGATGGTCTGCACCGGCTCCATGGACAGCATCGCAATATCATCTTCCGGGCAGATGGCCTGCCGCATCAGGAAGGTGGATGCAACCCCGGTCCGCACAAGGTGCTTTATAGTATGCAACTGGCCGCTGTACAAAAGAACCCGGGGTGAAACGCCCGCTTCCTGAAACATCTCGTTCAGCCGGCGGGTAATGAAAAAGCCCCCGTTCAGCAACACCAGCGGTTCCTTTGCGGCGGAGCGGATGGAAACGGGCATTCTGCCTGCCAGGGGATGGTTCTTCCCCGTGCAGAAACAGATTTCGCTTTTCCCAATGGTATGATACCGCAGCGAAGGAATAAAGTGATCGTCATAATTGGTTACGGAAATGTCCAGCTCGCCCCGTTCAATCATGGGCAGCGCATCGATTCCCCCTGCTTCCACGATGTCGAAGGTCAGCTCCGGAAAGGCACGGGGAAACTCTGTAAACAGAGCCGGCAGCAGCTTTACGCCGATCTGCAGCGGCACGGCCATGCGGATATGGTTCTTACGGTGGGCCATATCCTGTATTTCCTCATCCAGCTGCTGGAACCGGTCCAGCAGGGGTGTGATCTTCGCCAGCAAAACCTGTCCGTCTTCGGTCAGGACAATCTGCTTACCCATACGGTAAAACAGGTGAAGTCCGGTTTCTTTTTCCAGGGCCCGTATGGCCACAGAAAGGGTTGGCTGCGAAACATGCAGGGCTCCCGCAGCCTGGCTGATATTCTGGAATTTTCCGGCCGCATAGAAATAGCGAAGCTGTGTCAGTGTCATAAAGACCTCCGGTTCGTTTGTGCTGTCAACATTATACAATTTCTTATAGCAAAAAGCTATAAGAATATTAAAAAAGAGTATTTTACAAATCTTTTAAAAAATCGGATACTTATTATTAAGAAAGCATTCCATATTTCAATCCATAACAAAACAGGGAGGAGTTCATGATGACAATTGATGAAAAGTACTTTCCCGGATTCCGACAGACACACATTGAAACCGAACCCGGAATTGAAATCAACACGCTCATCGGCGGCAGCGGGAAAGAAGCAATCCTGCTGGTGCACGGGCATCCGGAGACGCACCTGATGTGGCGCTTCCTGACACCGGAACTGACGAGGCATTACACCGTTGTCATCACCGATCTGCGCGGGTATGGCGACAGCAGTAAGCCGGAAGGCCTTCCCGACCATTCTAACTATTCCAAACGCGCCATGGCTGACGATCAGGTGAAAGTAATGCAGGCGCTGGGCTTTGAACGGTTCCATGTGGCCGGACACGACCGGGGCGCACGGGTACTGCACCGCATGATCATGGATCACCCGGAAAAAATAAAGAGCTGCACCCTGATGGACATTATCGCCACGTATGACATGTACAAAGAAACCAACGAAGAATTTGCCACCAAATACTGGCACTGGTTCTTCTACATCCAGGGAAAAGGGTTCCCCGAAACGGCACTTTCCGCAGATCCGGACCGGTTTATCAATTATAATCTGAATTTGAAGATAGGTCCCGCAGCCCGGGCTAACTTCCCGCCGGATGTGCTGGCGGAATATACCCGCTGCTTCAGCGATATTCGCACCGTCCACGGCATCTGCGAAGATTACCGCGCCAGTGCTACCATCGACATGAAGCTTGATGAACCGGACCGCAAGAAGAAGATTGAAACTCCTCTGCTGCTGTTATGGGGGCAGAACGGCGTGGTCGGAAAACTCTGGAACGTAATGGACAAATGGAAACCGCTGGCCAGTAACATCGAAGGTGCCGCTGTTCCCCAGTGCGGTCACTTTGTTCCGGAAGAACAGCCTGAATTCGTATTGGAAAAGATGCTTCCGTTTTTGGAAAAATATAGCGGATAACCGAAAGAAACCGTTCAAACGGTTGCCTGTTTATAGTATCCTGTAATGTAAAAAGGAGGTTTCCATCATGCATGCCATTGAAAAACTGCTGGCAAAAAAAGCCGGCAAAGATTCTGTCCACGCCGGTGAAATCGTAATCTGCGACGTAGACATTGCCGGCATCAACGATCTGTATTACCAGACCGTGAAATCGTTTTACGAAATGGGTGGCGAAACGGTCTTCGATCCGGAAAAAGTCATCCTGTTCTTTGACCACTACGCCCCCTGCGCCACCGAAAAGCAGGCGGACAATCACAAAAAGTTCCGTCAGTTCACAAATGAACAGGGTATCCCCCATCTTATGGATATCAACGAAGGCGTCTGCCATCAGCTGATGGCGGATTACGGTTTCTCCCGTCCGGGACAGATCATTGTCATCACCGATTCCCATACTACCACCCACGGCGCATTCGGGGCTTTTGGCACGGGTGTGGGCGCAACGGATCTGGCCACCATCCTGGTAACGGGAAAACTTTGGTTTAAGGTGCCGGAAATTATCCGCATCAACCTGACCGGCAAACTGCAGCCCGGTGTGTATGCCAAGGACATCATCCTGAACATCATCGGCAAACTGAAAGCGGACTATGGCGTATATAAAGCAGTAGAATTTGCAGGGCCTGTGCTGAAACAGCTCAGCATTTCGGAACGCATGGCCATGTGCAATATGTCTACCGAAATGGGTGCCAAGACCAGTTACATCCAGCCGGACGAAATCACCATGGCCTATCTGGCAGAACACAACATTACTGACTATACGGTTTACGAAACAGATCCGGATTATGTGTATGATGCCGACCTGACCTTCGATGTGACGGAAATCGGCCCCCAGATGGCAGCGCCCTTCAGCGTGGATAACGTGGATGACCTGGCAGCCTTTGCGGGACTGCATGTGGATCAGTGCTATCTGGGTTCCTGCACAGGCGGACGTACGGAAGACTTTGCGGTTGCCGCGAAGATCTTAAAAGGCAAACATATTGCGTACGGTACCCGTATGATTTTGGTGCCGGGCTCCCGTTTTGTTTTGCAGGAATGCCTGGAAAAAGGATACATCCAGACACTAATGGAAGCAGGCGCCACCCTCACCGCGCCAGGCTGTGCGGCCTGCCTGGGCATTCATCAGGGCCTGCTGGCGGAAGACGAAGTCTGCGTTTCTTCCACCAACCGTAACTTCCCCGGCCGTATGGGCCACGTGAAGGGACGTATTTATTTGGGTTCGCCTGCCAGCGTCGCGGCTGCCGCGCTGAACGGTAAAATTACGGATCCGCGTCTGTATCTGGAAGGAGGGAAAGCAGAATGAAACCGATTGCTGAAGGGACAGCGTACGTATTTGGTAACAATATTGACACCGACCAGATCTATCCGGGCAAATATGTGGAACTGACCGAAATGGAAGATATCCGGAAACATGCCTTGAGCGGCAGCGAAGAACCGAATCTGGCAACATTTTTCCTGCCGGGGGATATAATTGTGGCCGGCACAAACTTCGGCTGTGGTTCCTCCCGCGAGCATGCAGCCATGACCCTGAAGGGAATCCAGGTTGGTGCGATTCTGGCTGAATCCTTTGGGCGGATCTTTTACCGCAACGCCATCAACCTGGGAGTCCCTGCTATCACCTGCAAGGGAATTCATGCGCTGGTGAAGCGTGGAGATAAAGTCTGCATTGATTTTACTACAGGGGAAATTATCAATAAAACCACTGGCGCCAGAGCGAAGGCGGAACCGATGAACGAGTATATGATGGGCATTTTGCAAAATGGCGGAATTAAACCTATGATTCGCAAAATGCAGGAAGAAAAGAAAAAGCAGAATAAATAACCGAATATATAAAGAAACAGAGGCTGACGAACGTTGTTTCGCCAGCCTCTTATTTTACTCTGTTTAAATTAAATAAAAACAATGTTTTCCGGATGTAAGTTTACCGTTTCGCCCGTTGCCAGTTATGGGATACGGAAAGAACCCTGTAAGGCGGCTGTGGAATGGGGATGTGCCGTTCCAGCATGCCGGTGATCCATTCGCATTTTGCCACATTCAGGTACCGCAGCGCTTCCTCTTCCGTCTCCCCGTGGGCAATACACCCGGGAAGCAATGGGATTTCCGCATGAAAACCGCCGTCCTCTTCGGGCGTTATTTTATACGGGTAATCCAGGTTCATGTAAAAGTTGATGTCTTTCATAATTGAGTTGTCCCCTGCCAAAATCAAAAAAAGTTCCTATATATTATATCACTTTTCTGAACGGAAAGAAAGAACTATCCGCAACAGCTGATGCGAAAAGTTTCCGCTGAAATGAAAAGTTCCTTGTTATTTTTCCATAAACCAGTGACCCTCTTCGTTGAACAGCAATACCTTCTTACCCCGTATCCGGCAAATGTACCGCATCCCCACTCCTCCGGCTTTCAGCGACGCCGCCCGCCGCACATCCAGGATGCGGTCTATTTCGAACACTCTTCCGTCTTCCCATACGATGGACGTAGGCCGGATAGTTCCATCTATATCAAATTCTGCATTGACTTTCAAATTGATTTTCATTTTCTTTACCTGAAATAGCTGTATGGATGTATCGTATGGTCTTCTTTCGGATTGAAACCGGTCAGCCCAGGGTCAAGCAATGCGCTGGCCCGCAGGATCGCGTTATGCCCGAAACGGCTGCGCAGCCGGTCAACGGTCTTTTCGATCTGTTCCTGTACAAGAAGCTGCTCCGCTGTGTCGTCAAATAATGAAAGTTGTATGTGCTTGTTGCCGGTCACGAGATAAATGGCGGACAGGCTCACGCCGCGCAACGGTTTGGGCCAGCGATAATGCTGGCGGAATAATTCCATGGCGGTTTCCAGAAGCGGCGCCGACGTGCAGCAGGGACAGGTAAGTTTCTTTTGCCGTGAAATGGTGAACAGGTCATTATCCCGCAAATAAATCTGCACCCCCTGGCATTTCACGCAGCAGTCCCGCAGCCGGGCCGCTACCGACTCCGCCAGTACGGTAAAAACCAGTCTCACGTCTTCGTCCGTCTGCAGATCGCGGGGGCAGGTGGTACCGTTGCCGATGCTTTTGATCTGTTCGCTTTCGCTGATCCTTCGTACCGGCGCCGTATCCCGTCCATTGGCAAACAGCCAGAGGACTTCGCCCCACTTCCCCAGCCTGCGTTTCAATACGTTCACATCCATCCGCGCCAGATCGCCGATGGTGTTGACAGCAATCAGTTCCAGTTTCCGCGCCGTAGATTTTCCCACATACAGCAAATCACTGACCGGAAGCGGCCACACGATTTCTTTATAATGCTCATAGGGGATCACTGTGGTTGCATCCGGTTTTTTCATATCGCTGCCTAATTTGGCAAAAATTTTGTTAAAGGACACACCCACGCTTACCGTCACGCCTAATTCTTCTTTCACGCGCCGGCGTATCGTATTCGCAATACTCACCGGATCGCGCTGCAGGTATGGCAGCGAGTTCGTAAGGTCGATCCAGTTTTCGTCCAGGCCGAACGCCTCCACCTGGTCGGAATACTCATAATAGATTTCCCGTGCCATGCGGGAAAAACGAAGATACTTTTTGTAGTCCGGCGGCACCAGCACCAGCCCCGGCGCTTTCAGCTTCGCTTCCCAGATCGCTTCCCCGGTGGTAACGCCCAACTTTTTCGCAAGCATGTTTTTAGCCAGTATGATACCGTGCCGGTTCAGCGGATCCCCCGCCACCGCCACAGGGAATCCCCGGATTTCAGGGCGGTACAGGCATTCTACCGATGCATAAAAATTGTTCATGTCAACATGGAGCACCGAGCGCATTTTTAAAACACACTTTCTTGTTTAGAACTATTGTTTGTGTATATTGTAGCACAGGTACGGGAAAAAGAAAAGCGAACAAAATAAAAAAACTGATGCATGTGAACACGCATCAGGAGTGTAAATTGTTAATAAGAAGATCCGGCGGAGACGGCGATCATTGGCACGGAACCGGAAATCCATACATATAACTAAAAGAAAAAGTCCCCATGCGGAAACCCGCATGGGGACTACGTTTTTCATGGCAGGGGCAGAAAGAATCGAACTCTCAACACACGGTTTTGGAGACCGTTGCTCTACCAATTGAGCTATACCCCTGTGGAGCGGAAAACGAGACTCGAACTCGCGACCCCAACCTTGGCAAGGTTGTGCTCTACCAACTGAGCTATTTCCGCGTGGCGACCCGGACGAGACTCGAACTCGTGACCTCCGCCGTGACAGGGCGGCATTCTAACCAACTGAACCACCGGGCCGTTTGTCAGTTCACCTGACGTTTTAGAATTATATCACAGATATATGTTTTAGGCAAGCATTTTTTCCGTTTCACAAGTCATTTTTCAAAACGTTGCCTGTTTATTGATCTTTTACTTCTTTACCGGATTGTTTTTTCCGGTGCTTCCCCGCTTGGTCAGCTCCACACCGTCGCGGCACAGGGGGCATTCATCCGCTTTAAAGGTAGGTACGTCAAGATGCAGCAGCGCTTCCGTCCGCACACCAAAGTCCACTTTGCCGCCGCTGCGGTCCACCAGCAGGCCCACGCCAATTACGTTGCCGCCATGTTCCCGCACTACGTCCATCACTTCTTTTACGCTGCCGCCGGTGGTAACAATATCTTCTACTACCAGCACGCGACAGCCTTCCGGAATCTGGAAGCCACGTTTCAGGGTCATCTTTCCGTTTTCCCGTTCCGTAAAAATGGCGCGGGTACCCAGCGCCTTACCGGTTTCATGGGCCAGCAGGATACCCCCGGTAGTAGGACCTACCACTAATTCGATATTGTCGCTGGCATACCGGGCCGCAATCTCCTTGCACAGTTTTTCCGTATAGGCAGGATGCTGCAGCACGTTGAATTTTTCTACATACATGGGACTGTGCAGGCCGCTGGTCAGCAGGAAATGGCCATGCAGAACAGCCTGCGTCTCTTCCAGCAGGTGCAGTACTTCTTTTTCGCTTAACATGAAAGCGCCTCCTCTATTTTATATTCCTTATCTCTTCCACAATATCTGCAGCCGCCTGCCTCCGGTCCGCCGCTTTCATGATGGGCCGCCCCACTACGATGTGGGAGGATCCGTTGGCGAAGGCCTGGGCCGGCGTGGTCACGCGGCTCTGGTCGTCCAGCGCGCTGCCGGCCGGACGCACACCGGGGGTGACGATCAGAAAATCCGGGCCGCAGGCTTTGCGGATTTCCGCAGCTTCTTTCGGGGAAGCCACCACGCCGTCCAGTCCGGCTGCTTTCGCCAGTTTGGCAAGGGCCAGCACCTGTTCCGCAATGGTGTTTTTGTAATTCAAATCGGCAAACTGTTCCTCGTCCATGCTGGTGAGGATGGTCACTGCCAGCAGTTTCGGCCGTTCGATGCCCAGCTCTTCCGCCTTTTCCCGAATGGCTGCCGCTGCCGCTTCCATCATCTTTTTCCCGCCTACGGCATGGACGTTGATCATGTCCACGCCCAGTTTCGTTTCTACTTTCAGGGCGCTGGCTACGGTGTTGGGAATATCCTGTAATTTTAAATCCAGAAATACCTTTTTGCCACGTTCCTTCAGGAAACGGATCATCTCGTTCCCCGCCGCATAGTACAATTCCATGCCTACCTTATAGTAGACTACCGCGTCCCCGATTTCTTCTACGGCCTGTTTCGCCGCTTCCGCCGTGGGAAAATCCAGGGCGGCAATCAGCCTCGGATCATTTTGCATACTGTTACGTCACCTCAGTTCGTTTGCGTTTTGCTTTTCGCTTTTCTTGCGGATCAATGTCGCCATCGTCAATAAGTCATCCGACTCATCCGATAATATTCTTCTCTTTGCCGATTACACTAAACGATGTATTACGCAAAATCTGCTGTTTCAGCCCCGTCCCGGTAATGCCAGCCCAATCATATCCTGTATCTTTTTGATATTGTGCTGATCCATGTACTCCAGAATTCCCAGGCTGATGGTCTCAGCGATAGCAGGGTTCACAAAATTCGCAGTACCTACCGCAATGGCGCTGGCGCCGGCCAGGAAAAATTCAACTGCATCTTCCGCGCACATAATGCCGCCCATACCGATAATGGGCACTTTCACCGCCTGCGCCACTTCATAGCACATACGCACCGCCACCGGACGGATGCAGGGACCGCTGAGGCCGCCGGTCACGTTACCCAGCACAGGACGCTGGCGGTGGATGTCAATCTTCATGCCTATCAGGGTATTGATCAGGGAAAGGGCGTCCGTGCCCGCGTCTTCCGCCGCTTTGGCCATTTCGGTAATGCTGGTCACATTGGGGGAAAGCTTGGTGATGACTACTTTGGAGGTGTTCTTTTTTACTTCTTTGACCACCTGGGCCATGCTTTTGGCGTTGGTGCCGAAGACCAGGCCGCCGTCTTTGATGTTGGGGCAGCTCACGTTGATCTCCACCGCGTCCACACCTTTTACGTCCAGTTTCGCCGCCAGTTCGCCGTATTCTTCCGGACTGGAAGCGTCAATGTTGACAATAATGGGTACTTTATATTTGCGCAGTTTCGGCAGCGTCTCTTTCAAAAAGTACTCGCTGCCCGGGTTTTCCAGCCCCACGCAGTTCAGCATGCCGGAAGGGGTTTCCACTACCCGTTGGCCCTTATTGCCTGCCCGGGGCGCCAGGGTGGTGCCTTTTACCGTAACGGCCCCCACCTTTTCCAAATCCAGAAAGTCCGTAAACTCCAGACCGAAGCCGAAGGTTCCGGAAGCGGTGGTCACCGGCGTTTTCATTTTCAGCCCGGAAATATCCACGGCCAGACGGTTATGATACAGATACCTTACCATTCCGTCACCTCCTCCGCCCGGAACACAGGGCCGTCCTGGCAGACCTTCATCCGTTTTCCGATGCCCTGGCAGCTGCAGGACAGACAGGCGCCCAGCCCGCAGGCCATATATTTTTCCAGTGATACCTGGCATTTGATGCCTTTTTCCAATACGGCAGCGGAAACCGCTTTCATCATGGGCGCCGGGCCGCAGACATACACGCAGTCATATTTGATACGGCGCAGCAGCGTGGGCAGCTCCGCCATAACCGTTCCCTTTGTCCCCAGCGTTCCATCGTCCGTAGTCAGTCCCATCCGTTCCACAAGGTCAAGATAGATATCTTTCCAGAACAGATCGTCCGCCGTTCTGCCGCCCATAAGGACATCCGGTTTAATGCCACTGTCAACCATAGTCTGGGCCAGATACAGCAGGGGCGCCAGTCCGGTGCCGCCGCCTACCAGCAGCGGCTGTTTGGCACTCAGGTCAAAGCCGTGTCCCAGCGGGCCCACAATGCTCAGCACATCCCCGCTACAGGCATCGGCCAGAATTTTCGTGGCGTCGCCCACGATACGGTAGATCAGGCTGATGGCGCCATAGTTCCGGTCCACGCAGGCAATGCCCAGCGGACGGCGCAGCAGCGGCGCGGTACGCCGCGACACCTGCACATTCACAAACTGGCCGGGCACAGCCTCCTTTGCAATTTGGGGTGCAATCAAATCGATCTGTTTGGTCGTGGCGTTCAGGATCCGCTGCCCCACGACCTTTGCTTCTTCTATGTACTTAGTCATTCAAATCCTCCGGTTAATTTCCGGTTTCAGACAAACAAACCCTGCAAGCTATTTTGCAAAATCTTTGCCGGTTTACGGTTTTATTTTTCACACAGCTTGCCGTCTTTCATGACAAACTTACCGGCTACCACCGTCGCAACCGCTTTGCCTTTGCACTGCTTGCCTTCAAAAGGCGTAACTTTTCCAACCGTATAGAACGTTTTGGAGTCTACCGTCCATTCTTTATCCAGGTCCAGAACGGTGATGTCCGCCGGAGCTCCTGCTTTTAACGTGCCGCTCTTCAGTTTGAAGATCCGGGCCGGGCTGCAGCTCATCTTGTCGATGACCTGCTCCAGGGTCAGCACGTTTTTATGATACAGTTCCGTTAACACAACGCCCACCGCCGTTTCCAGTCCGCAGAACCCGTTGGGAGCCTTGCGGAATTCCACATCCTTTTCTTCCGGTGCATGGGGGGCGTGGTCCGTTACGATCATGTCAATGGTTCCGTCCAGCAGGGCAGCCCGCATAGCGTCTACATGGTCCTGGCTCCGCAGCGGTGGAGAAACACGGGTCGCCGTGCTGTACCCCAGGCAGGCTTCGTCGGTCAGGGTCAGGTGATGCACCGTCACTTCCGCCGTTACCGGATAGCCTTTGGCCTTGGCCTGACGGATGATATCCGCCGCGCCTTTGCTGGCCACATGGGCAATATGGATGTGGGCCCCGGTGTAACCGGCCACCAGCACATCCCGGGCTACCGCGATGTCTTCCGCTACGGAAGGCACACCGGGCACACCGATCTTCGCAGAGACTGCGCCTTCGTGCATATAGCCGTCCGCGTTCAGCTCGCTTTCAATACTGTGGGAAACCAGCGGCGCGTCAAAGCTGGTCATATATTTTGCCGCGTTCATCAACAGGCGGCTGCTGTACACATAATGGCCGTCGTCGGAAAAAGCCACCGCGCCTTTTTCCAGCATATCGCCCATCTCCGCCAGTTCCTTGCCTTCTTCATCCTTGCTGATGGAACCGATCACTTCTACATTCACATAACCTTCCCGGGCCGCCCGCTCTTTAATGCCGCTGACCACAATGGAAGTGGAGATAGCAGGCTTCGTGTTAGGCATGCAGGCGATGGTGGTGATACCGCCGGCCGCCGCCGCCATGGTGCCGGTGCGGATGCTTTCCTTGGCTTCCAGTCCCGGTTCCCGGAGGTGGGTATGCATATCGATGAAACCGGGCGCTACCACTTTACCGGTGGCGTCGTAGGTTTCATCGGCTTTTTCCGTCAGGTTCCTGCCGATTTTTGCGATTTTGCCGTCCTCAACCAGGACGTCACAGATTTCATCCAGTTTCTGAGAGGGGTCTACTACCCGTCCGTTTTTAATTAGCAGCTTCAATTTGTTTACCTCCAGTCAGTGTCAGGAATAACAGCGCCATACGAACGGCCACGCCGTTCTGCACTTCATCGCGGATAGCAGCCTGGTCGCAGTAGCCTACGTCCCAGGAAATTTCCAGACCCCGGTTCATGGGACCGGGATGCAGTACCACGCAGTCCGGTTTGGCCAGCTTCAGCCGCGCTTCGTTCAGTCCGAAGATGCGGGCGTATTCACGGGGCGACGGGAAGAGGCCGCTCTTCTGCCGTTCCAGTTGGATCCGCAGCACGTCGATGACATCCGCGCCTTCGATGGCTTCTTCGATCCGCTTATGATAGGTCACGCCCAGGCTTTCCACCGCATAGGGCATCAGCGGACGGGGACCCGCCACATGGATATCCGCCCCCATCTTGTTCCAGGCAACGATATTGGTACGGGCCACCCGGCTGTACAGGATGTCGCCCAGGATGACCATTTTCTTTCCTTTTAAGTCTTTCAGCCCCTTTTCCCGCAGGGTGAACATGTCCAGAAAACCCTGAGAGGGATGGGCATGGGCGCCGTCGCCGGCGTTGATGATGACCGGTTTCGCCACGTCTGCCGCATACACGGCAGCGCCTTCAATGGGATGCCGCATGACAATGGCGTCGCAGCACATGGACTGTACGGTAAGGATGGTGTCCCGCAGGCACTCGCCCTTTACCACGCTGGAAGAAGAGGTCGTAATGTTGACCACGTCCGCCCCCAGGTATTTGCCCGCCAGCTCAAAGGACGTACGGGTACGGGTGCTGGGTTCGTAGAACAGGTTGATGATGGATTTGCCCCGCAGGGACGGCACTTTTTTGATGTCGCGTTTCATGATCTTTTTCATTTCCGCAGCCGTCTGCAGAACCAGGTTGATCTCCTCGACGCTGAAGCTCTCCATGTCAAGGACGTCCCTGCCTGCCAGGGACACAGTAGATTTTGCCATTGCAGTTCCTCCTGTCTGATATCGGGCTCGCCTGCCTGTTGCTTTGTCAAACCTTTCCCGGCAACACAGAAACATCACGCAGCCCGTTTTCCCAAAAATAAAAAGCCTTCTCGTCCCGCAGGATGCAAGAAGGCTTATTCTCTTCCATAAATACTACTATGCTAAGTCACCTTACAGTCTCACAGGACCGATTTAAAGGTAATGCTATTCAGTTTTGTTAATTATATCACGAAGCGTCTGCCGCTTCAACCAAAAATTCTGTATACAATCACGAAATCAGCCGGATCACTTCCAGATGCTTGTCAGATAATACGAAAGGTTTTACGACCTCCTCCATAAAGCTCCACTGCTTTTGGCTCCGGGAAGGCTGGGTACTGTGCCAGAATTCCGTCACCATCTGCATAAAAAGCCGGACCTGTTCCCGGCGTTTCTCTTTGCCTGCAACGGCAGACAGCCATTCACGCCGCCAGGAAACATACACTTCCCATTCGTCTTTCATCAGCAGACGCGCGCAGCCTGCCACCATATCCCTTCCGTTGCGCAGGACGAAACGGACTACATCCAGGGCGTTTTCTTTTTCCTCCAGCAAGTCCATCTTACGTTCCACCTGACCTAAGATACCGGACTTTTGGATTTCCGCTTCTACCTCCAGCACCTTCTCCGTCATCAGAGCCCGGTGGTATCGCTTCATACCCCACTGCAGCATGGCCAGTTCAAACAGCAGGCAGGGATAATACATCCGGACCGCCGTCTCAAAATCATCCCATTTACTCTGCATCTGTATGTGAACGGAAATATCCGTCAGCACTTTCTTCACCAATACTATGTCACGTACTGTACCTAAAAACAGGCACAGATGTTTCAATAATAACCGGCACTCTTCTTCCCAGCCGCGTTGGGCCATCTGCGCCGCTATGCTGCTCCATTCCACAGCAAAATGCTGCCGCATGGCCGAATCCACCGATTCATGCCGCATAACACTGCGGCTTAACCCGCAAATCATCTTTAAGGCGCTAATCTGACGTCTGTCTGCCGCCACAAACAGCAAATCAGATAATATTGAAATCAAACCTGGTGTGACTTTCCCTTTGCTAATGTTCCAATACTGATTCAGTGCGGAGACAATTTCCCGGAAGTCCCATTCATTCCGGGTACGGACAGCAGTGTCCGTTACATTCTTAAACTGCAGATAACCCTGTTCGATATTTTCCAGTTCTTCCTGATCTAATAAACGTATGGCCGTCAGAATGGCTTCCCCGCAAAAACGGCCCAGACGGGGCATATCCCGTTTGAAAGCCATGCACCCCAGAAATCCTGCCTGCCCAATCAGGTCTTCACGGATAGTCGGATGTAACTGCAATGTTCTCTTAAAGAGATCCATAAACTTCTCTGCAGTATCTTCTTCCCCGCTCCGCAGATAATACAGGCCGCCATTTTTCAGCTTCTCAGCCAGTTCCCGGGAATACTCTTTGCTTTCCACCATCTGATTCAGCAGTTTAAAGTCCGGCGCCTGCAGCAAAAGCTGCCGGCGCCGTTCTTCTTTCTCTTCTTCCAACTCCTGATCAAGGCGTTTGTCAAAATCCGTATATGCTTTTTTAAAAATACGTTCTTCCTGTTTTGCCATATATTCCGTTACCGCAAATTGAAAAAGGGACTGACACCGTTACAGTTTTTTATGCCTGAAAGCCATGCTCCGCCAGCACTTCATAGGCGTCTTCCGCTTCTGAAACCGGCACTGAAATTTCAATCAGGGAAGCTTTCCCGTTACGGTGCGTTCCCGCTGCTTTCAACTGGCAAAGAAAACCGTTGTCCGCCAGCTGCTGCTTTATTCTTTCAGCCCGCTCCTGTGTCGGAGCAATATAAATCACCTTCCACACAGAACCGCACCTCAGGATTCTTTGTAAGCTTTGATCTTTTCGATCAGTTTGGGAATGACCACATGCACATCTCCTACCAGACCGTAATGAGCTATCTCAAAGATCGGCGCATTTTCATCTTTGTTGATGGCAACGATCACTTCCGATTCTTTCATGCCGGAAACATGTTGCAGCGCGCCGGATACCGCACAGGCAAAATACAGCTTCGGCGCGATGGTCTTGCCGGACTGGCCTACCTGGGACGCATGGTCTACCCACTTTTCATCCACTGCCGCACGGGAACCGGCCACTGCGGATTTCTCAAACAGGGCAGCCAGGTCTTCCAGTACCTTGAAGCGTTCTGCATCACCGAAACCGCGGCCGCCTGCGCATACCACTTCCGCGTCTTCAATCTTCAGCTTGCCGCCGGTGGAAAGCGGTTCCTTCTTCAGGATCTCCACTTTGCTTTCCACTTTGTTCTTAACTTTGTAATCAATTACTTCACCCTGGCGGGAAGCATCTGCTTCTAAAGGAGCAAAAATCTTGGGACGGACAGAGCCCATCTGGGGACGCAGATCCGAGCATACGATGGTCCCCATCAGATTGCCGCCCAAAGCCGGACGGGTCCACTTCAGCAGGCCGTTCTCTCCCATTTCTACTTCCGTGCAGTCCGCGCACAGGCCGGTCTTTAACCGGGCGGCCACGCGGGGAGCCAGATCGCGGCCGTCGATGGTCGCGCCGAACATGATCCCGTTGGGATCGTATTCTTTGGCCAGCTCGCAGATGGCATTCGTATACAGTTCCACATTATAATTTTCAAATTCATCCCCCAGCACGGTGTACACCACGTCCGCGCCCTGGGCGATCAGCTGTTCCGCATGACCTTTATTCTCTTTTCCGATCAGGATTACAGCGGTATTCTGCCCCACCGTGTCGGCCAGGCGGCGGGCCTGCCCTAACAGTTCATACGTTACGCCAAGGATCTCCCCGTTTTCCATTTGGGCTGCTACCCAGATTGCATTATCAGTCTTTGCCATTATCAGAATCCTCCCTACGAAGAGTAATTGCATCCATAGGACAGTCATATATACACGCGCAACATTCCACACAGTCCTGTTCTTTTACAGAAGCTTTTCCGTCTTCTACCTGTATGGCGCCCGTCGGGCAGATTGCCGCGCAGTTTTCACAGCCTATGCAGCGTGTCATTTCAACTTTTACTGCCACGATTCGGCTCTCAGCGTTTGATCGCGCCGGCTTCGATGAGTTTCTCCACCAGCTTGTCCACAGCTGCATCCACATCATCTTCTTTGATGATCTGGGTATCCACTTTATGTACTTCCGGCGTGAACACTTTGATAACCCGGGTAGGGGATGCTTTCAGCCCTACGCTGCTATCGTCAAGGCCCAGGTCTGCGGCAGTTTTTACCGGAATTTCTGTCTTGCGGGCTTTCATTTTGCCGCGGATGCTGGCAAAGCGCAGCTCTTTTTCCGCACGGGTCATGGTAACCAGCACCGGAGCCGGAACTGCCAGGGTCTCTGCCCAGTTTTCTGTTTCCCGTTCAATGACAAAGCGGCCATCTGTAAATTCAACCTTCAACGCAGAAGTGATTTGGGGAATGCCCAGATGCTCGGCCATTTCCGGTCCCACCTGCGCCGTGCAGCCGTCAGCGGCTTCACGTCCGCAGAGGATCAGGTCGTATTCGCCCAGATGTTTGACCAGGGCTGCCAGCGCCACACTGGTAGCCAGCGTGTCAGAGCCGCCCAATACCCTGTCGCTGAGCAGACAGGCTTCATCCGCCCCCAGCGCGATAGCGTCCTTCAGGATATCCTTTGCCTGAGGCGGTCCCATCGTAACCACCTTTACCTTCGCGCCGTATTTATCTTTTAAGATCAATGCAGTTTCCAATGCTTCCGCATCATAAGGATTTAAAATGTTTTCCACACCATCCCTGACCAGGGTATGGGTCTCCGGATTCAGACGGATCTGGGTCGTATCCGGCACTTGTTTTACACAGACGATAATGTTCATGTGTGCCTCCTGCTTGTGTAATCATTTTATACTTACGGCAAAAACCGTTCCTGCCCGGCGCCCCGTACCGGCACGCCGGCTCAGTCTCTTTCCCCGCAAATACCCCGTACCTGCAACGGTACATTTAATTATACCATATTAATTTATGTTTTCCAAACGGAAAGAGGCTGCTGCACCGTGAATGCAACAGCCCTTTTGAAAACTTTGTGTAAATTTTAAGGAAACGCTGATGAAACGGGATTGTTAATGGTGCGTACCGTACACCACTTCCACGCCCTTGCTTTCCAGATAGTCTTTCATCTTTTCTACCCAGGGGCAGCGTTTCTTCATTTCCGGATTTTCTTTATCCTTTTTGTTGGTGCAGCTGCTGAAATGAACCACATCTACCGGTTCCTCCGCCAGGCGGTCCAGCTTTTTCTTCAGCCCCTCATCGTTCTCTACTGTCTGCCCGCAGCCGTTGCAGGTCAGACTGGCAAACAGTTCCAGTTCTTCATCCCCGTACCGTTCAAACTTTACGGTATGTTCGTTAAAGGATTTCATACAGGATGCGCCCACACAGCGCATGCTTACATCGAGGCAACGGATAATGGCAACTTTTTTCATGATGTTTCCTCCCGGATAGCGTTTTCTGTAAAAGCCTGCGCAGCAAACGCGCTGCAAGAAACAACGCGCAGACACGCGGCCTTTCTATTTTGATGCTATCTCTTAACAAGAACAGTATAGCATATCTGCAGGCACAAAACTGTGAAAGGTTCATGAAGAAAAACAAAGATACTGTTTACAGGAAATACTGATTCATTGCCTATAAAATCTTCTTCAGATAGGCAACGCAATTCTTATAGGCCAGCTTCTCTATCGTTTCGTCACTGAACTTTGTACCCAAATACTCAAACAGCGGCGCAAAATCCTGCACGCCCTGCAGATTGTACGGCGGATGGCTGATGCCGTCAAAATCGCTGCCGAAACCAAGGTAGTCGTCACTGCCCATCATGTCCATCATATAGGCCAGATGGCGGTACACGCTTTCGATGCAGGCATCCTTCCAGTCTTTTTCCAAAAACTGCCCCGCAAAGTTGATGCCCACAAAGCCGCCGCTTTGAACCAGCGCTTTTAACTGGTCGTCCCGCAGGTTCCGGGGATGGCCGCACAGGCTGTAAGCACAGGAATGAGTAGCGATGACCGGCTTCGTACTGTGTTCCAGTACATCCCAGAAACCGTAAGTGGAAATGTGGGACACATCTACCGCCATGCCCAGCCGGTTCATCTCTGCCACCACCTGGCGTCCGAACATGGTAAGGCCGCTCTTGCTGCACTCCTCGTTCACGCCGTCCGCAATGTCGTTTCGGTTGCTCCACACCAGCGTCATGCAGCGCACACCCAGTTCGTAATACACGCGCAGTACCTCGATGCTGCCGTCCAGCGCGCCCCCTTCTTCAATGGCCAGCAGGGTATTGAATTGTCCATTGGGCAACTGTGCCATATCCTCCTTTGATAAAATCCGATGGGACTGTATGCCTTTTTGTTCCAGTTCCTTCAGACCGCGCAGATACGTGTCGATCAGCTTCAGTGTGTACGTCGCACCGGCTCCTGCCCGGAACACTTCCGTGGGAATGAACATAGCCATGAACTGCAGGCCGCCGCCGTTTTTCAGGATCCGTTCCGCATCCAGCATCAGATCATTCGCATATAAACTTTTATTTTGTTTGTACAGCTCGCTCAGTGTGTCGCAATGACAGTCTGCAATAAACATAGAAGGGTCTCCTTTCCAATGGGTCCATGATTCCTGAATCAAATCAAAATATTTATAGAAATGCTTTGCAAACGTTGGCCTTTTGTAAAATGATAGCACAAATTGCAGAAGATAGCAAAACCCGAAAGACTTACCCACTCCGGTTGAACCCGGGTATTGGCGCTAAAGCCCGAAAATAAAAGTGCAGCAGATTGCTCCACTGCACTTTGCATTTAACACTACATCAGGTTGTAACATAAGCGGCTCACGACACAGCCACCGTTATTACAGATTATTTTCTTTCTTAAACTGTGCCAGCAGTTCCAGCACTTTGGCTTTCATGTTGCCGCCTTCCGTGAAGCGGGCCGCATTGCCGTTCACACCGTCGATCATGGCCTGGGCACGGTCTTCCTGCATCTGCATGATGTTGGCTACCGGTTTCATCAGGTCAGCGTATTTACCGTTCAGGTCTCCATTGGCTTTTTTGATTTCGGCCAGCGCGTTTTTGCCTAAATCCAGCAGCGCTGCTTTATCAACCGTTCCGGAGTTGATGGAATCCGCTAATTTCTTCAGGGTCGCTTCGTTTTTGTCTGCGAATGCGATAAAGTCTTTTACCATAGCGGCCTTGTCGCCCTTGGCAGCATCGCCGGCTTTGGCTGCATCACCGGCCACAGCGCCTGCAACAGCACCGGCCAGCTTCTTCATATCCCAGCCCTGAGGTTTCAGTTTTTCAAAAATACCGTTCAGGTCCAGCCCTTCCAGACCTTTCACACCGTCGCCCCATACCAAGGATTTGATAGCTTCTTTCGCTGCCGCAAAGCTGAATGCGCCGTCTTTGTTTTCCAGAATGGCCTCTTTGTTCAGGGCAACCTTGCCGTTGGCATAGTCAAAGGCTACGTTTTCAAAACCCAGAGCCTTTCCGCCTTCACCAATCTTCATGATCCAGGCATAAGCTTTTTTGCCCAGGTCGTCCGTTACCACATCTTTCGGGTCATAGTAACCGGTGATTTTGCCGGCTGCATCTTTGATTGCTACCCAGCCGTTCTTTTCCATGTCTTCCAGCTTGAAAGTCTTGGGATCAATGTTCAGATTGCCTGCAGCCAGACCACGGCTGATCTTTTCAGATAACCCGGTGGCCTTGCCCATCAGGTCGGCTACGTCTTTTTCCGCAGCTGCATTGCCTTTTGCTGCTTCTTTCAGCTTGGCAATCTTGTCCATCAGGCCTTTGAAACCTTCCGTCGCCTTCTTGGCTGCATCGCCCTTCAGTTCATCGGCTGCCAGTTTATCCACGTTGCCCAGCATGGTGCCGATTTCCGTTTTGAGGCCTTTGATCAGCTCTGCCTTTTTGTCGCCTCCGCCGCAGCCCGCGACTATAGACAGGGACAGCAGCATGGCCATCACAACCATCAAAAATTTCTTCACAATACTTCCTCCTTTACAAATACGTATTACAGGAACTACGCTCAGGTTTCTGTGATAATATTTTACCACATTTTTTCTATTTCCGCATCCGCCAGTTCGCAGAAAAGTTCCTTCCCTTCCTTGTAGGAAGAAAACCGGCCGGTCACGATGATCGGCTCATCCAGTTTCGGATAATTCTCCGGATAGTTGTGCCTGCCCTTCCTAGAAAATTCCATGCCGGTAGAGCAGCAGGCCGTTGCGTCCATGACCACACAGCCGTAATAATGCTTTCCTGTTTTTTCGTCATAATAATGGCCGAAGGTTCCCTGCATGCGGACGACTTTCCCTTTATATTTATCCGGTTCCTTCAGCATGTTGTAAATCTGGGTATACATCATGGTTTTATCCATCCGGCTGAAATCGTAATCCGCCTTCGTATAAGTGGGATGCAAATCATACACGTCATGGCGGACCGTATTTTTTTCCAGTTCCTTCATCTTTTGGGCGCTGACAGGCGCGCCGGCGCCCTGTTTATTTTGTATACCTGAAGCTTCTCCGGTTGCCTTCCCGCCGGCAGCTGTCTGTCTATCAGCAGCTTCTTTCCCTTTGTTTTCATTTGCGTTTTTCTTGTCTACTTCAGCCATTTTCTGTTGCAGCACCGCATCCACGCTGTTTTGTTTAGGAGGAACGAAACTGCCTGCCTTTTTATCGCTGTCGCTTCCCCCGCAGCCAATAAACAGGAGGGGCAGTAAAAACCAGATAAGCAGAACGGAAAAAAAGCGCGCTGTGTTATCTTTCATATTCGTACCTCCTGAAATGTAGTGTAACTGCTGAAATTAGTCTCATGATTTAACAACATTCATCTTTAACGCCCGCAGCTTTTTAAAGAGCCTATAGCGTAAAACGCGCCAAACGCCAGCATGTCGATCATAACGACGGTCGCCCCCACCGGCGTGCCTGCCAGTATGGACAAAACGATTCCTACAAAGGCACAGACCACGGAAAATACAGCCGAGCAGAGGATCACCGATTTAAAACTGTTAAAAATGCGCATGGCCGACAGGGCCGGAAAGATGACCAGCGCAGAGATTAGCAGCGAGCCCACCAGGTTCATAGCCAGCACAATGATCACCGCAATCAGTACCGCCAGCAGCAGGTTATAGGCGTCTACCGGCGTACCTGTCGCTCTGGCAAAATTTTCATCAAAGGTTACGGCAAAAATTTTATGGTAAAACAAAATGAAAACGCCTATGACGACAGCGGACAGCACGCCGCACATCCCTACCTGCATCTTTGTCAGCGTTAAAATCGAAGTGGAACCGAACAGGGTGGTGCAGACGTCGCCGGAAACATTGGCAGAGGAAGAGAATACATTCATCAGAAGATAACCCACGGCCAGCGCTCCCACGGAAATCATGGCAATGGCCGCATCCCCCTTGATCTTCGCGTTTTGTCCCGTGCGCAGCAGCAAGATGGCAAAGGCCACCGTAACCAGCAGGATAAAGGGCATATCATCGGTAAAACCCGCCACCGCCGCCACGGCCATGGCCCCAAAGGCCACATGGGACAGGCCGTCCCCGATAAAGGAATAGCGTTTCAGCACCAGCGTCACCCCCAGCATGGAGGAACACAGGGCAATCAGCACCCCCACGATCAGGGCGTTGACCACAAAGGGATATTGCAAATACATGATCAGTTTGTCTGACATCTTAATTTCCATTCCCCGCCCTTGGATGGCGGCACAAACAGTAACGAAAGCATTATCTTTCACACTACGCATCCGGTTTCTTAAAAAATCAACCTGATTATAAACGGCCAGAACGCCTTGCCTATGTCCCGGCCAGACGACTGTTAATGTTAAGCAAGTGATTCATGTCCCGGCAGAAACGCTGTCCCGAATTCCGACTTGCGGTATTCCTCCGCCGTGCCGAAGAAGTATTCCCTGCCCATATGGAGGATGTGCGTGGCATACGGGATCGCTTCCTGAACATCGTGGGAAATCATGATAACGGTAATTCCTCTCTCCCGGTTGATGCGCTCCACCAGTCGGTACATCGTCTCTGCCATTTTGGGGTCCAGTCCCGAAACCGGCTCATCCAGTACCAGCATTTTATCCGAAGCGCACAGGGCCCGGGCAAGCAATACCCGCTGCTGCTGCCCGCCGGAAAGATCCCGGTAACAGGTTTGCGCCAGCGGTGTTATTTCCAACTGCTCCATCGCCCGTAACGCGATTTGCTTTTCTTCCCGGTTATAGAAAGGGCGCAGGCCGCAGCGCCCCTGGCAGCCGGAAAGGACTGCTTCCCACACGGAAGCGGGAAAATCACGCTGCACGAAAGTCTGCTGGGGCAGGTATCCGATCTCGCTTTGCTGCAGGTCGCCGCCAAACATAATCTTGCCGGCCAGCGGTTTCTGCAACCCCAACAGGGTGCGCAGCAGCGTACTTTTGCCCGTTCCGTTCTCTCCAACGATACACAGGTAATCGCCTTTTCCTACAGAAAAAGACAGACCGTCCACCAGAATGCCGGCACCATATCCTAATTTTAGATTATCACAACTGATTTGAACTTCCATTTCATTTTCCTCTGAACTCTGCATTCGGAAATGGGAATACTTTTTTTCATAAGCGCCATACTTACTGTAATCAAAACAATCGCCACATATCAAATCGCAGAGCGTTTCAACCGGCAACACCTTTTCAGGCCATCGCGCTATTTTGCCTGCAGCGCTTCCTGCAAAACTTTCAGATTCTCTTCCATAAAAGAAAGATAGGTGACGCCTTTCTTCATTTCTTCTTCCGCTACGGATTGCATGGAGTGCAGCGTCAGAATCTTCTGGTTCTTTGTCTTCGTATTTTCCACGATAGTCTGCGCCAGCTTGTGCTGCCGGCCCTCAATGGTCAGGACCGCAGGCAGTTTCAGCTCGTCCATCTTCTTCGCCAGAAACGCAACGGTTTCAAAGCTGGCTTCCGTTTCCGCTGAACAGCCTTTAAACGCCGCATAATACTTCAGGCCGTAATCATCGGTAAGGTAACGGAACGGGAAACGGTCGCCGAAGAGTACTACTTTAACCGGCGCTTTCGTTACAGTTTCTTTGTATTTTCCGTCCAGAGCCGTCAGCTTTTTACTGTAGTCTGTATAATTGGCCCGGTAAGTTTCCGCGTTTTTCGGATCCAGCGCTGCCATATGATCCGCTATAGCTCTGCAGATGATGTCCGCGTTTTTCAGCGACAGCCATACGTGTTCATCGTACTCTTCCTCGTCGTGATGATGCCCGCCTTTATCATGGTCATGCTTGTCCTTATCGTGTTCATGCTTGTCCTTATCATGTTCGTGGTGGTCGTGCTTCTCCATGCCTTCCACTTCTTCTTCCGCTTTGACCCGGTTCCCCAGCAGTTTCATCAGGTTGATGGTCTTCCGTTTCGGGTTGCCGCCTTCCTTCAGCGCCTTGTCCACCCATTTATCCGATTCGCCGCCTACATAAATGAACAGATCGCAATTGGCAATCTTAATGATGTCGTCCGCGCTGGGCTGGTAGCTGTGCATGTCCACACCCTTTTTGGAAAGCATCGCAAGCTCCGCCCCGGCTGCTTCTTTCCCCAAAATCTCTTTCGTCCAGCTGTATTCCGGGAAAATCGTGGCCACGATTTTCAGCTTCGGCGCGCCCGTTCCCGGCGCCCCGTCCTTTTTCCCGGCGCCGCTACCGGAATTACCGCAGCCTGAAACGCCGGCAACAGACAAAAGCAATAACAGAAAAAATACAAAAATACGTTTCATCATGTTACATCCCCCTCAAATAAATACAGATAAAACAGTCGCAAAACATCGTTGCTTTACGCTAAGGCAGACATCACGCCTGCATCCCGGGCCCGCAACGCCGATACATTTGAATACATCAGCAAATAAAGAACTGTTCGTAAAACAGAAGAAACCGCCGAATCGCTTCGACGGTTTTCTACAAGATAACAGAAAGCGGATTGGCCATCATCCGCTTTTTCCATAACTATTATAACATTCTTGTCAAGTCCGGCAGGGAAAATAGCACAATCATTCATAACAACCCGTTATATCTCTTACGGAGCGCTGATTAAATTCGCTCCTTAATACCTTGCGGCCTGCGGGCGGCAACACCTACGGTTTTACCGTAACCGGAATATAAACCAGACAGCGTACCAGACGTCCTTTATCATCCCTGGCAGGAGTAAAGCGCCAGGAAATGCAATGCTCTACCGCCGCCGCGTCTAGAAAGCGGTTCCCGGAAGATTCCGCAGTGGATGCGTACTCCGGTCTTCCGTCATAGCTCACCAAGAAGCATACGATAACCGTTCCCGCCGCGCCGTTGGCTTCCGCCGGATAGGGTACCGGGCTGAAGGAAACCAGTTTCGGCTTCGTGGCCGGATTCTTGCTGATGGGAACACTCTTTCCTTCCTTTTTCAGTTTTTCATCCTGAATCTGGCTGGCAACATGCCGGGTACGGGAATCCACTTTTTTCACCTGGTCACGGTCAAGGATGACAAGGGTAATACTGCTTATATATTTTTTGCCCTTCTGGATGTTTTGCCTTTCCACTTTTTCAGGGGTCTTTTCTGCCAGTCCCTCCACCACGTCGCTGGCCTCATAAATCTCGTCAGAGGTTTCACCAAGCGGATAGCGGCTGGCATATAAGATACTGCCGGAAAGAACAATCCCGTGTAAAATAAATGAAATCAGAAAAGCAGCCAGAAACCGGTGTTTTATCTGCATCATCATTACTCACCTGCATCGGAAGCGATGCCAATCTGAGAAACGCCGGCCTGTTTCAAAGCGTCCAGCACTGCGGAAAACTGACCGTAATGGCTGTGCGTATCCGTCCGGAGCACAATCATCGCATTGGGATTACGCGCCATTTCGTCTTCCGCATATTTTTTCAGCGTTTTCATATCAACTTTTGTGTCCCCGATAAATGCGTCTCCCTGTTCATTGACCGTAACCGCAAAAGAAATTTCCTGGGTGATCTTGCTGCCGGAGAGATCCGCCAGTTTCACCTGCACCGTTTTCAGATTTGTCATGTACATGGTGCTCAGCATGAAAAAGACTAACAGGAAAAACATAATATCGATCATAGGAATCACTATGATCGACGGCATTTCATCCGAAGATTTCTTTAATCTCATCGGGCTTCACCACCATTTTCATGAAGTTCCAATGCAGCACAGCATTTCGTTATCTTTTTGGCCAGAACTGTGGAGCGGTATTTCAGGAAACCATATAACGCTAAGGCAATAATGGCTACAATCAGACCGAAAGCGGTTGCAATCAGCGCTTCGCCTATCCCAGCCGTAATCGCAAAAGGTTGTCCCGCGCGCAAATCAAACACCTTGAAGGAGTTGATCATGCCTATTATGGTACCTAACAACCCCAGCAGGGGTGACACGGTTACAATCATGTTTAAAAACACAAGATGGTCGCTGTAAGAATCCAGCATCATATTGGCCTGGGTTTCCACACCGGCGATACCGGCCCCTTTGTGCGTCAGGTAATACTCTGTCAGCCTGGCACAGTCGCCTTCTGCCTGCCTGACCTGTTCGGACACTTCTTTTTCCGGCAACCGCAGCAACGCCTCCAGCTTTGCCAGGAAAGAATTCTCCGTATCACAGTGACTGTAATACATAATCCGCTCTGCCGCCAGCGCAACACTGAAAATCGAACAGATCAGAATCGGATACATCACGTATCCGCCTTTTTGAAACGTTGCCCACAAGTCCGCTAACATAATACACACACCCTTCAAAAAATATTAAGAATTACCTGTTATGAATTCCGGATGACAGAAAGGATCAACTTCAGCAGTTTATCTCCTTTAATCGGCTTGGGAATGAATGCATTCATTCCCGCAGCAAGGCATTTTCCTTCATTATCTTCCGCCAGGTTGCTGGACATGGCAATGATAGGAACGGTTTTCGCCTGCGGATGGTCACAGGCCCGTATCATCTGGGCAGCTGCATACCCGTCAGCCTCCGGCATGTGCAGGTCCAAAATGATAAGATTATAGAACCCTTTTTCAGATTCCATAAACTTCTGGAACGCTATTTTACCGTTTTTAACATAATCAGCTTTGACTCCTTTGCTTGCCATCAGTTTTCTGGCCACCAGAATACTTACCAGTTTATCCTCGGCAATCAAAGCCCTGACATCCTGCAGTTCAAGATTGCTCCGGGCGCTGATGGATGCTGTTTTTTCACGTTCCGGTTCCGCAGCGGCAAACGGGAAATGCATCTCCGTTATAAATTCCAGACCTGCTTCGGCTAAGCATTTTACATCTAAAGTACCCTGATATGCCGCGGCAAGACCTTTGGATATGGAAAGTCCCATCCCCGACTCACTGCGCAGGACTCCGTTGCTGCGCTCCAGCCAGGCAAAGGCTTCCATACGGTTCCGCACATCTTCCTCGCTCACGGCCGCCTGTTCGGACTGCAGGGAAAAACGGTAGTGGACAAAACCGTTCTTCAGGCTGGGAAGTTCAAAAATCTTCAGCCTGATAACTCCTTTGGAAGGTGTCACCTTGGAAACATATTCCAGAAGGTTCGCCATAATTTTCTGAACAGCAGAACGGTCAGCATAAAACGTGGTATGGTAAGCCTGTTTTTCCACAGACAGTTTCTGATTTTTCGTTGCCAGCAGCGGTTTTAAATGTTTTCGCAGCAGCTCTGTACTTGCATCGATGTCACAAAATTCGTTTTTTAAAGAAATGGTTCCACTTTCAATGCGGCTCAGGTCCACCATGTCATTCACTATGTTTACAATGTGTTCCGTTGATTTCCTGATTGACTGGAGGCTCTGTTTCACCATCTTCTCATTGCGTATGTCTTCTTCCGCAATATCCGTCATACCCATGACCGTATTAAGGGATACCTTCATTTCCTCACTTACGGCTCGCAGAAAATCTGTCTTGCGCCTGTTTTCCTCATTTTTCGCGTTTAATTCCGCAATCAGGTTATCATTCTGCCGGGCTTCGTGCTCCAGCACATCTGTTATATCCACAACAGACAAAAAGATCATGCCGTATTTTTTGTCATAATTGGCAAACCGAACCTTTTTCTGCCGGAACTGTCCGTGTTCCTTAACTTTTACAATAATCTCGTAAATATCTTTATCCTGCAGCTCCTTACTGATGACAGGAACTGTGACTTTTTCCAGTGTTTCCAGCCGCTCTTCCTTTAAAACATATTTGCTTATGTAACGCTGCATCGTCTGACTGTACGGATATTCCTTTTTCAGGAAACGGTCCAGTCTTCTTTTATTCTGCGCATAGCACTTGATAGTTTCCGTAATCAGGTTTATATGCGCCAGGATATCGTAGTCATACCGCGCAGCAGCCTGTATGGTCTCCTGGATCATCCGCATTTCATTAATATCATAGGTGTACAGGAAAGCGGTCAGCTCACCGGATTGCGGATCTTTCATCAGCTGGATCGTGGAGCGGGCCCACATAATAATGTTATCCTGCCGGCTGTACCTGCGATAATCAATGGACAGGAACTTGTTCCCTTCTTCGTAGGCCTTACGCATATTTTCCAGCCTGAGCAAGTCCGCAAACTCCCGGCGCTTGTCAAAGTCGATGACCGTAGGCAGTACGTGCTCGATAAAATCGCTGATGGGATGCCCGGGCGCGATAGTGGGAACAGGGAAACCGTGGGGATCGTGTTCCAGAACCGTCCCTTTGGTCACGTTCATCAGCAGGTAGGCCATAAAATCAAGATTGACGCGGCTCCTGCGCTGCAGCTCCTGCTGGTACCGCTTTTCCGCCAGCTCATAGGTCTTTTTCTGTTCTGTGATATCTTCTTCATACAGGATATAGGAAGGACGCCCCATCCATTCCATCATCCGCACTCTCACCTTTACAGTGCAGTCTTTATGGGGCAGATACATTTCCGCAGTATTCTGATTGGTATGGGCAATGGCAACCTTGCAAAATTCACAGGGCTCGTTTTTCCCCATTAAATATTTATAGCATTTTTTCCCGGAGTAATTCTGAAAACTGCAGCCCATCAATTTGGAAGCCGCATGATTAACGTAATACAGGTTATAGTTGATCGCATCCACAACATAAATCGCCGTATCCGTTTCATCCAGGATATTACTCTGCATACCGTAGCGGCTTTGGGTCGTCAGCAACAGTTCCCGGTTGGTTACCACGTTCCGGATTTTTGCCAGCAGGAGTTCAGGATCACAGGGAATATGGATCACATCGTCCGCGCCTGCCGTCAGGTCCAGGATTTCATCCGAAACCCGGCCGCTTTCCACAACGACTACAGCCATGTGTTTGAACCGGGGATCCGAGCGGATCGTCTGAAGCGTTTCCGGTCCGTTCAGTCCCACCATGGGAAACACCAGCACCACAACGGAAACAGATGGATTGGCATCCAGTACGGACAAACCCTCCACCCCGTTATTCACTACAATTACATCAAACTCCACAGCCAGCGTATCCCTGATGATTTCTTTATGCTGCTGTGTAGTGTCGATCAGCAATAACTTTTTCAAAACAGTCCTCCTTCTGATGTCAGGACGCAGAAAATCGGCCCACTAAGTATTTCCTGTTAAAAACCATACGCAGGGCAATGCTTCATTCAGTCAGATATAATATACCGATTACGTTTATCAGGTTCATTATAATCTTTTTTCTCTCCGTTGACATCAGAATTTGATCAGCAATTCCTATTTAACATTACTGCCTTCCCCCTGTAACAGAAACAGGCAATCGGGGTTGCTCCTGCCCCGATTGCCTGTTCCGTAGAGGAGGAGGTATCAGTTTTTCTCCCATATAATCTTTTATGCTTCCGCCGCGGATTTTTTCCCGCAGGTCAGTTTGGCGACAATGATTCCCACTTCATATAATACAATCATGGGCAGGGCCATCAGGACCTGGGACAACACGTCCGGCGGCGTCAGAAACGCGGCCACGATAAAAATACAGAAGATAATGTATTTACGCAATGCGGTCAGCTGGTCCGGTGTCACAATGCCAATCCGGCATAACACATATGTTACGATTGGCATTTCAAACACAATCCCGAATGAGAGCACGAAAGTAAACATAAAACCCACGTACTGGCTTATGGATAACATCGGTGTCGCGATACCGGCTCCGGTAAAGACAAAAAAGTTAATTGCCGAAAGGAAGACCACACCGTATCCGAAACAAATCCCTGTCAGGAACAGCAGTACGGAACATCCCATAAACACAAGCAGCGCTCTTTTTTCGTTGTCGTATAACGCAGGCTCGATGAATCCCCAGACCTGGTAAAAGATGAACGGGGAAGCCGCAATCATCGCTGCTATAAAAGAAACCTGCAGCTGGGCCGTCAGCGCTTCCGCCAGACCTACATAAACAAACTCTATTCCTTTTGCCTTGATGGGGACAGAAATCAGCTGTACCAGGGGTTCCGCAAAACAGGTGGCAATCACAAAAAACGCAACCGTCACGACGATGAAGCAATACAGCAGGCGCTTCCGGAGCTCCTGAAAATGTTCTTTCAGCGTGCCCTGGCCTTCCTGCTCCGCAGCTTCCCGGGTTTCGGGACCGGCTGCCACCAGATCATTTGCCTGCCGGTTTTCCGACATTGCCTTCACCACCTTCAGCATTACCGGTGCTCTTCACTTCCTCCTTGAATTCACGGATACTGGTTCCCAGCGCTTTGCCTACACCGCTTAACCGGCTGGAACCAAATACAACCAGCGCAATGACCAAAATCAGTAAAATCTCTGTAGTTCCTAATCTCATGATATGCCTTCTTTCTTTTTGACTGATACATGAAATTTACATTTATTCCGACAGTCCTATCGCTGTCATCGCTGCCACACCCCAGGCAGTCAATTACACAGTTATAAAGATTCTGTTATGAAAATCCACGTGCTTTCAACGCTCTTACACTACATTCGCTGTCTGAAGCTAATTTTTTAAATCTGCTGCAGCTTCTTCCCGTCTGGCATTTTCCAGAACCTGCTGCTGAATCCGTGCCAACTCCGAATTTGCCTGTTTAAAATCGCTTGTCAGGGTGTCTTTTGCCTGGATAAAATCCTCTTTTTCCAGATTCTCTTCAAAAGATCCGCTGATGTCTTTCATCGTCTTTCTGGCCGTTTTGACCCAGCGCGCCAGCGTTCTGGCAACTTTAGGCAGGTCTTCCGGGCCGACGACGATAAACGCCACTAACAAAACGATTACAAATTCACCTAAACCGATTCCCACAATAACACCTTCTTTTCAGGCTTCGCGCCTGACGGCTTACATTCTGCTTGCCGGGAACGGGGCCATACTTCCGGAGGTATGGCCCCGCGCACCGGTTCGCAACTACAGATTGATATAGGAAAGCTTCTTACGAAGCCCAGGGTGTCATTTCCTTAAGCAGAAAATGCTTTGTCAGAATGACTTCCTTTAATCCATTCTTTATTCAACATGCTTATACATGGCTGTCGCCGGTTTGCCGTGCACTGCGGAAGGCTGTGTTGTTTCACAGTAAGCCCCTGCCAGATTGCCGGGAACAAAACCGGTTTCAGTTTCTTTTTCTTTACCGATTTCGTCGCCGTCTTCGTCCAGCATGGTTTCCACATGGCCGACCCGCTTTTTGCCGGGCCAGAAGTCCATAAACCAGTTATGGAACAGCATGCAGCAGATGAACAGGATGCCGGGAGCCATGGGGAACTGCTGCGGATGGGAATAACCCGCCTGGGTCCCTAATAAGCCGGGGCTGAATTTGTAATACAGGAAGTGGAACACGCCCATACCGACCAGGATGATCAGCATGCGCAGGGCGATGTTAACAGCCGTGCCGTATTTTTTCGGGCCATTGTCAAAGTAGAAATTCAGTATCATAGCCGGAATCAGCATCATGATTGCCAATTCACCGCTGTGCAGATAACGCCAGTCAGGCGCGTAGATACGTTTTGCGCCGTCGACGGCAGGACCCCAAGACAGATCCTGGATAAAGTTGAATGCGAAGAATATCAGCAGCGCAAAGGCCAGAACCCCGAAGAAACCGACAATGCCGCGGACAATCTTGTTTTTAATCATCGCGAAAGGATACCGGTCAAAGGTCACTTCCAGCAGCCAGATGGCTACCGTACCGCACATTACCCAGCCCACGTTGAAGTTGCCGTGTAAGGTATGGGCAAAATTGAACCACCAGGGATATGCCGCAGCGTATTCCTGCCAGGGCCAGAACAGTACATGGTAATGGGGATGCATCAGGCAGAAGAAACACAGTACCGAAGCGAACAGGGTTACCAGGAATACGGTTATACCCCGGGCCGGCTGTTTCATGTTGTGCCAGGGCTGGTTGTTAAAGCACACCGGCACGATGGGGCTCAGCCAGGAAGCGATGGCCGCGAACATCAGGATTGCCAGAGATGAATACTCACGGGCATAAAACTGAGTCATGCCTAATTTTGTCAGGCCGTCAACACTCAGGTACGGAATGGAGAACTTGCCCAGGAAATTGTAGAAGAAGCCCCAGATAACCGCGCCTACCAAAGCGAAGTTCACTGCAATCAGGCCAAGACCCGCAACAATCGGATGGGCGGTTTCCCTGAATTTGGCGAAGGGCCAGAAGTTGAAAATGTAGGCCTGCCAGATAACTACGATCAGGATCCAGCGTATATACATATAACCGTACTGCGGCGTGTACCAGCGCATAATGCCCCGGACATCCATGAAGATCCACCACAGCGCATAAAACATGATGAACGAAATCAGCACTCCCACGATACCCCGCAGAGGCTGCTGCATCTTATTTTCCAGAATGCGGCTCTCCAGCCACATGTGGTCTTTTAAGCTAATCATTGTCGCGCCTCCTTTTCCGCATCAGCCGAACATAACCTGGTCGCCGTTCCCCAGGAACAGTTTCTTTTTGCTCTTGAACCGCGCTGTGCCCTGTACAACCGGCAGACCGGCTTTAATCATCTTTTCCGCTGTCAGGTAACCGGTGCAGTGGTTGCAGGCCATAACTTCAATACCATAGTGCGGGATAGCTTTGATAAGGTCGTCATACTGAGGATCCCAGTCTTCGAAAGGAGAAATGTGCAGACCGCCCTGGATGGCATAAATCTTTTTGCCGCCTTTTACACGGTGCCGCACTTCCTGCAGCAGGGAAATGATGCCCATATGGCAGCAACCGGTGATAACGACCAGGCCTTTGTCCTTAACGTTCAGTACCAGGGCCTGCTCGCCCTTAACCCGTGTAATGATGGAAGAGTCAAAGGTGATTGACGCTACGCCGGGGTACAGGTGATGTACTTTGCCGGATTCACGGACAGTCACGTTCCCTTTGTGCGGGTAGTCATTCTTTACTTTTGCAATATCAAAGTGCTTGCCCTTCAGCAAATCAAAGCCTTCCTGATAAAAACCTTTCGGCACAGCCACAGGAATGTCCTGATGATGCTTCAATACAGACTCAATCCCCCAGTAATGATCAAAATGCTCATGGGTTACATACATCAGGTCAATTTCATGGTTTTCCAGCATCTTATCGACGCCTTCCCGTTTGAAGCATTCGTCCATCCAGGCCGTGTTCCAGCCGCAGTCAAACAGAATCTTCTTTTTGGAACCGTCTAAAAACTCAATGTCCAGCAGGGCGCTGTAACCGCCGGAGTTATCTCCGTTGTAACCGACTTTTACGCCTTCGTGGGTCCAGGGAATGATGTACTGGTTGACCAGAAGGCCGCCGGCTTTCTGCATATCATTAACCAGAACCGGATTGTCAAACCAGCTGGTTTCGGAAACCTGCGTAACCTTTACGCTTTTGATTTCACCGATATCGTCGTCGCCAACCGGTTCGTCGGGCAGGAACATGTCTTTCATAACGGTGGATGTAACGCCTGCCATTGCAAAATAACCTGCAGTGCCTCCCACTGCAAGGCCTTTCAAAAAGTTTCTACGTGATACGCCCATTTACATTTCCTCCTTACAATAATCAGGCCGCCGTCAGTGAGAACATCAACGCCTTAACGATCTGGATCGTTAACAGGAATAATGCTCCGCCTACTACCAGTCCTACAATAAAGCCGCTCCACGAGAATTTGCTCTCTTCATTTTCCTGTACAACTGTAGTATCGTTCATGTCTTACCCTCCTTTTCTGTAAAAATATATTGAATGATTACATCTGAATCTTCGTCGCTCTTGCGAAGAGTTTCAGACGCCATTTCCGGCACTTGTATTATACGGGTTACGGCCTTTTTGTCTTTTGCCATCGTTGCAAGAAACCTGCCGCCAAAGAATTCCATAAACCGTTCTGCCAATTCGAAACCCGGAACATTCCGGTTCACTCCGCCTTTTTCGACCAGTTCCACGGTCTCCCCGCCCTGCCGGACGGTAATGGCTTCCTTGGCCGTTTCAACAAAACGTTTTCGGGTCTTTAATTCCGCCATAAAAGTTTTTCCTGAATTATCCAGGGTGATCACCAGCATTCCGATGCCGAACAGTTTTTTATTCATATCAAACTTTTTCAGCAGACCAGGAATACCTTTCGCCCGACGCAGCGGCCCGGTGTGCTCATGGGTATGGCCGCAATTACAATGTTCGTGATCGTGACAATGTTCGTGGCCGTGTTCATGACCGCTCTCTTCATGATGATGAATATCCGGTTCATCCTGTGCATCTATCCCGGCTTCCTTACGGGGCACTCCGCAACAGGGGCATATTTCATGCTCTTCCAGATCCGTGGTGATACCGCTGTCATCAAAGACAGTACTGTCAAACCGTATTACCTGTTCCTGTACGGAATATTCTTCCAGCACCTCTTCGTCCAGGGATGGATAATATCTTACATAAAATTCTTCCCTGCCGCTTCCCTGCCGGTTTTTTTCCGGATTTTCCCCTTTTAATTCAATCTCATATACGCCGGACACGTTCCTGAGCCAGAAGAACCAGCCCAGTTGGGAACACTCGGAACGGCTTACATATTCCAGTTCCCCCTCTTTGCCTCCCTGCATATACTGAACCAGGGCAGAAGTTAGTAGTTCGTTAACCGTCATGGTATACAAGCCCTCTTCTTTCATATACTTCTTTGGCCAGTTCCAGTTTGCTTTTTCCTGTCGGATCGATTCCGACCTGCGCAGCCGCCTGATACAGCATATCCATGCTTACTTCTGAAAGAAACGGATAGGCTGATTCAAAAGAATCAAAATATTCCCTGTTATCTTCTCCGATTCCGGCTTCTTCCACAAAACCGGAACCCAGTTTGTAGATATAGGACGGCAGGCCCCGCCTGAAGAAATCTCTGCGTTTCATGTTCAGCCTTTCTTTCATCTGCAATCTCATCACTTATCACTCTGGACAACTACTTTATCATCTTCAGGTTTTATTCAATCAGATAGTATTAAAAAAGCAAGACACCAGAAATCGCAAAAACCTATTATTCCGGTATGGGATTTTTTTATGCCTGAAAAAATATTACGGAGCTGCTTTATTGTTTTTATCATTTTTATCCGTAAATTCCCGATACAATCTTGCTGGCGCCATTCTTAAACAACAAAAAATACTTCTACCTATGTGATAGGTAGGAGTATAAAAGAAAACAAAAATTGTTTTAATTTTGTATTCAATTTGTTGGCAAAAAAAGATGTTTTTGTGATATAATTTCTTATAAGAAATCTCTTATTTTTATTCAGAATAATACGTTTTTTGAAAAACCTACCGCTTCAGTAGATGATTAACCGGAAAGCTGTGATACCATGCAAATATCAACTAAAGGACGTTATGCGCTGCGGGTCATGTTATACCTGGCAGACCGGTATACCCTGGAATGTGCATCCGCCAAACGCATAGCGGAAGATGAGAATTTTTCCGTTAAGTATCTGGAACATATTATGAGCTTGTTGTCCAAAAACGGTTTCGTTGTCAGCGAAAAAGGAGCAAGCGGCGGTTACCGGCTGGCCGACACGCCGGAAAATTTTTCCGTAGGAAAAATTGTGAGATCAATGGAAAGCGATTTTTCCCTCGTTCCCTGCCTGGACCAGCAGCAAAATCCCTGCCCGAAATACGATACCTGTACGACAATCGAAGTCTGGAAACTGCTTCAGGAAACCATTGACGAACTGCTGGACAATCTCACGTTGCTTGATTTACTGCGCATGCAGCAGGAAAAACTGAACAAGCCCAGTTTATACTTAACGTACCTGCTTCACCAAAACAGACATAACGAATGAGTTTTGTTTTGGCGGTTTTGTCCAAAAAAAATACATTACAAATCCATATGACATTATAACTCTTAAAATTTCAGCCCCTGCAGGACCGGATCCGGCAGGGGCTGTCTTATCATTGTTTGATTCATTATTTACCAGGCATTTCTTGTCGCTGTTTTCTGCCAGAGGGCGCGGTTTTCTTCCGAATCTTCCGGTTCGGACTGGCCGAAGATTGCGGCAATCCAATGACCGTCGGTAGGATTCGGCATAATAATATATTTTGTCCCAAACAGATCCTTATCCATGGCTGTCATAAGATTCCGTTCTTCGAAATCTTTTTTGATGTAATACTTTCTCTGGAAATCGTTCAGGCTGTCGCCCAGCTTAACAATTACATTATATTTTTCCGCAATTTCTTTCTGGCGCGGCTCTTTGTTGGAAGTATCTGCCAATACCGTGAGGTGCTCTTTGTCTGCATACGGAAACCCAAGAGCCTGCAAATTACCCAGCGCCATTTCATAGGTGCCCTCTCCCTGATCGCGGCTGGTCACATAAAAAACTTCCACGCCTTTTTCCCTGCAGTGGTTCAGAAAATCCAGCGCGCCGGGAGCCGGGAGCAGGCTGTTGGTGGGAATATATTTATCCCAGACCGGGTCATTGAAAAACTCTTCGCCGTTAGCGATCAGGTGCGCCCAGTACCGGTCATGGATTACTACAGTATCGTCCATGTCCGTGATAACCGCCAGCGGTTTGTCTTTTTTCTTTTTCTTTGCCACAGCTTCATCCACATATTTCTGTGCGATGTTGAAGCCCTGATAATACAGTGCGCGGTATTCTGCGGCAGTCTGTTTCCATACAGCAGCCATAGTCAGGATGTTGCTCTTCGTTACCGTCTGCGGCTCTGCCGCGGAAGCTATGGTTACTTCACTGCCAATGCCAAAGCTTAAAACTGTTGCTGCCAATGCGGATACTAATAACTTTTTCATAAAATGCCCCTTTCCGTAAAAGCCAACCGCTTCCTGCATCAATCAACAAGCACCGTGAACTGCAACAACTTCTTACAGGCCGGACCGCTTGTCTGCTTAATTTTATCATATTCGAAAGAAAGGCTGCAAACCCTTATTTAACAGCCTCATCTAATCCCTCGCCCCGCATGAGGGATGCCCGTAAATTCTTCGATATCTTTATCTAATGTAATCAGATCGGCAAGACTTAAATCATGCACAGAGGAATGTCCTGTAATCCGGGCGAATGTCTTCAGTTCCGACAGGGACACGTTCAGGAAGTTGGCCACCCGCTGTGCCGCAGCTTCCATGTTCAGACGGGCGCGCAGCTCCGGATTTTGCGTTGCAATACCCACGGGACAGTTGCCGGAACCGCAGATGCGGTACTGCTGGCAGGCCGCCGCAATCAGCGCCGCGCTGGCAATGGCCACCGCGTCGGCCCCCATGGCCAGCGCTTTGGCAAAGTCAGGCGACACCCGCAGCCCGCCGGTAATCACCAGCGCAATATCGGAATGAACCGAATCCAGATATTTCCGGGCGCGGCTTAAGGCATAAATGGTTGGAACCGTCGTGGCCTCCCGGAGGAAGAACGGGCTGGACCCGGTAGCCCCGCCCCGGCCGTCAATGGTTATGAAGTCCGGTTTCGCAAACACGCAGTGTTCCAGGTCCTGTTCAATTCGACCCGCCGCAATCTTTATCCCGATAGGTCTGCCATCCGAAAGCTCCCTCAGTATATCAACCATGGCTTTTAAATCTTCTTTGGAATTGATTTCCGGGAACTTGCTGGGACTCTGCACATCCTCGCCCGGCTTCTTGCCCCGCAGGGCGGCAATTTCCGGCGTCACCTTTTCACCGGGCAGATGACCGCCCATACCGGGTTTTGTCCCCTGCCCGATCTTGATTTCAATAGCGTCAGACGTCTTCAGATTTTCTTCCGTCACGCTGTATTTGTTTGGGATATACTCAAAAATATATTTGTAAGACGCAGCTTTTTCTTCCGGAAGGATGCCCCCTTCCCCGCTGCACATGGCGGTTTTGGCCAAAGCGGAACCTGTTGCCAGCGCTATCTTGGTTTCTTTGGAAAGAGCGCCGAAGGACATGTGGGAAATGTAAACCGGACTTTCCAAAACCATTGGCTTTTTCGCATGCTTACCGATAACAGTCCTGGTTTCCACCGGCGCGTTGTCTTCCAGCGGCGGCGGGTTCAGCTGAGTACCCAGCAACAGGATGTCATCCCAGCCGGGCATGGGCATCTGCGTTCCCATAGCACCGCCGATTGTGCGTCCGGTTACTGCCATTTCATGAATCTCCTTCATGTAGCGACAGCGTTCGTCCACCCTGGCAAATGCTTCATCGTAAGCCAGCGGTGCATAAGACGGCTTCGCGGCGCGGTCCGGTTCTGCTTTCACTGCACCGGCAGCTGCCGTTACCGAACCGGCAATTGCATCCGGTTTCGTTTCTTCCGAATCCGCAATCTTTTCAAAATTGGAAACCGGCTGCTTACAGACAGGGCAGCAGGGAATTTCACTTAACTTTTTCCCTTCTTTTGCTTCGTCAAAAATGGCGCCGCAGATACGGCAGCGGTATACGGCCATGGCAATCCCTCCTTCAGCTTACAATAATCCTGTTTTTATAATTTGGATATCTTTATGATTTTTTAATATATTTAAAGGGCTTTCAGAGCTTTAAATTAACCGCTCCCTGTTCCACCGCAACATTCCAGTATTCGCAGTTCCCCTTTTCGTCTTCTGCCACAACCAGCGTATTCCCGGCGGAAACAGGCTTCATCTTCCCCTCTTCCGCATTCACAACTTTTTTATCCCGGCTTTTCCAGATAACCTTCCCCTGCAACGCGGTGTGTAAAGCAACGTGCGAAGCGTCTGCCTTCACCTTTATACTGTCAAAATGTATGATCCTGTCAAAACCGGCTCCGTAACAGAATACATTTATGACACTCTTTTTCAGGTCGATAACGATTACACTGAAAGCAGTCGACTTTGCGGTACCCTCCGTTTTATTGTATGTATTGCCCTTCGCGTTGCGAAGCGGGCAGGCATTGGGAAGACCGACGGTAACCATTTCATTCCGGGCTACGTCTTTGGATATATTACTTACATTCATGTTTTTTACCGGGAAATTATGATTGTGCCCATGAATATACGGTAATACCCGCGCCGGGGTTATCCCTGAATAATCATATGGTAATTCTCTTCCTTTAAAGTTAAGCGTTCCCTTATGCTTTTGTACATACTCGGACAGGAGAAATGCCGCATTGGCTTCCGTGTTTTTCCATAGCCCGCCTTTTGTCTGGGACAGGACCAGATGAGACACCGGCAGAATGTTCCATGCTTCCGGGTCTTTAATCCCTTTTAGCTTTACCGTTTCAATCAGCCACTCCGCCTGCCGCTTACTCATATTATGAGTTGTCGCCGTGTTTTTATTATGATCCTTTTTGTCCGGCACTACAGTTGGCTTTCCCTCATCCGTAAAGTCTGAGGTGTTCAAACATATTATCCTGATTTTCTTTTCCGGAATATCGACATAGCCATAGTTCCCTTCCGGGTTCAGGCTGTCTGTGATCATGTTCCCATTATATTTTCCAACAAACCCGTACAAGTCATGCATGGTGAAAAACTGTTTCAGTTCACCCTTGTCAAGTTCCATCGCGTTGGCGTCATGGTTTCCGGTTAAGCGGATCTGATTTCCGCTTTGCCCGAACGCCTTATCCAGTATTCCGGCTGCGGCCTGCATTTCCTCCACGCCGTCCCGGTAATTCTCACAGCCTTTACCGCGGTATATATAATCTCCAAAAGCGATTTTATAATCCACAGGTACCTGTGAAGAAATTTCTTTTATCCCGAGCGCCATCTCGTTCAGAGCCCTGCCAATCTGTGCATTGCCTTTCAGGTAATGCAGATCGCTGACGGCAACAATCGTAAACGTATGCGGATTCTGTACAGCACGGACTAAACCGGAAACCCGTTTCGCTTCCGCTTTTACATAAGCCGGAACGGTATCGTCAGAAGCTGCTGCCGGCTTCGGGCCAGGTTTGCCCTGGGCTGTATTGACACTGCATCCAAACAGGGCAACTAACAGTAACGCCAGACAAAAATAAACAATTTTTCTCATTTTCCAAGTCCCCGGCACCCTATATCTCTTTCACCCGGAACGCGTTGTCCCCCAACAGTTCTTTCAGTTCATCCTGCAGCGCCATGTCCTGCCCGTTTACATAGTAGCGCGGGTCTAACCGGATACGCCGCCGGGATCCCATCAGTTTCAAAAAGACCATAGTGCTGCCGTGATGCTTCTGCAGGATGGCAATCAGCGCCCTGGTCACAATTTCCGATTCCCGTTCCGGCGTTATCACCAGTTCAATAATCGCGCTGACAGGAACTTTTATGCGCCCTTGTTCGTCCTGATTTGGAGATGTTCCGGCAATGTTTTCTGCAGCATCCCTTACAGTGTGTTGTGAGAATGAATTTACAGTTTGCTGTACAGCTGTGTCATACGTTTCCGGACTTTCATTGGCAAAGTTGTAAGCGGCTGCATCACTGTTTTCGCTGTAATACGTGCTCCCGCCGTAATCATCATTTCCGCTGCGGCCGGCATAATTGCTTCCGTTTCCGCGCCGCGTATTCCGCGCCTGTGCGGACAGCACCGGCGGTTTGCCTTCTTCCTGCAGTGCCATTCGCGAAGCAATGATCTTGCTGCCCCGCTCGTCCACATTGAACCGGCCTTCCACTTCCACCACAGCGTCTTCACGCAGCAACGTATGATATTCGTTGTAGGCCTGGGGAAACACCACCACTTCAATGCGGGAGCTGAAGTCCTCCAGCGCCAGCACCGCCATGGAGTCGCCTTTTTTCGTCACTTTGATATCGGTGCTGCTGATGATGCCGCCCACATTGACAAACTGTCCGTCGCGCACCGCCGGCGTGTCGCCCGTCAGCGTATAGAGCGGCGTCAGTTTATCCAGCGCCTCCCGGTAGCCGTCCAAAGGATGACCTGTCACATAAAAGCCGATGAGTTCCTTTTCATTTTTCAGCCTTACGGAGCGGCTCATCTCGTCCATCTTCGGCAACGGCACAGAATTCACTTCCGCAAAATCGTCGCCGCCGAACAGACCTATCTGCCCGCTGTTGTAATCCCGTTGCTGCTGAATGCCCAAATCCAATGTTTTTTCATACACCGCCAGAAGTTGGGACCGGTAGGCCCCCAGGGAATCCATGGCACCGCACTTGATCAGGTTTTCCAGAAGCCGGCGGTTCAGCGTCCGGTAATTCACCCGCTTGCAGAAATCCAGAATATCCCGGAAGGGACCGCCTTCCTGCCGGGCCCGCACGATTTCCCGCACTGCGCCCTCGCCCACGCTTTTGATACCTACCAGTCCGAAACGGATGGCGCCCTTTTCCACAGAGAACCCTTCCTGGCTGGCGTTGACATCCGGGGGCAGCATGGGGATGCCCCGATCCTTGCAGACGGTGATGTACCAGCTCACTTTATCCGCGTCTCCGATGATGCTGGTGAGCAACGCCGCAAAATACTCCGCCGGCCAGTGGGCTTTCAGGTACGCCGTCTGATAAGCCACCATGCCATAAGCCACCGAATGGGATTTATTAAAGCCGTAGCCGGCAAATTTTAACAGGATTTCAAAAATCTCTTCACTTTTTTCCGGCGGAACGTTGTGCAGTTTCTGCGCCCCTTCTACAAAGCGCGTCTTCATGGCAATCAGGTCTTTCACCTTTTTCTTGCCCATGGCCCGGCGCAGGATATCCGCTTCGCCCAGAGAAAAGCCCGCCAGGATGGAAGCCGTCTGCATGACCTGTTCCTGATACAGCACAACCCCATAGGTATCCGCCAGGATTCCATCCAGCAACGGATGGATGCTTTCCACTGCGTGATGCCGCTTCCGGCCTTCGATGAACTTATCCGCCATGCCTGCGTCCAACGGGCCCGGACGGTACAGGGCCACTAAGGGAACCAGGTCCCGCATGGACTTCGGTGCCAGCCGTTCCACCAGCCGGGTCATGCCCGCGCTTTCCAGCTGGAACACCCCCTGAGTATCCCCGGCGCAGAGCATCCTGCTGACCGCTTCATCTTCCAGTGGGATGTTGTCCAGATCAACGGTCCGCCCCGTACTTTCCTGAATGAAATGTACGGCATCATCCATCACCGTCAGGGTACGCAGGCCCAGAAAGTCCATCTTCAGAAGGCCCAGCTCTTCCACCTGGTTCTTGTCAAACTGGGTGGTGATCATACGTTCCTGGCTGATGCCCGCTTCAATGTCCGCCGCTTCGTCCAGCTGCAGGGGCACCAGATCGATCAGGGGCTTCGGCGCAATTACTACGCCGGCCGCATGGGTGCCGCTGTTGCGGGGCAGGCCTTCCACGCTTTTGGCAATGTCGATGATGCGTTTCACTTCCGGGTCGCTGTCGTACATGGCCCGCAGATCTTTGGTCTGCAACGCCCGGTCCAGCGTGATTCCCAGTTCCCGGGGCACCGCTTTCGCCACCTTGTCCGTCTTCGGCAAACTGATGCCCAGGGCCCGGCCCACGTCCCGGACCGCCGCCCGCGCCTGCAACGTGCCGAAGGTAATGATCAGCGACACATGGTCCGCGCCATATTTTCGGATTACATAGTCCAGCACCTCGCCCCGGCGACGGTAACAGAAGTCCGTATCAATATCGGGCATGCTGACCCGTTCCGGATTCAGGAACCGTTCAAAGAGCAGATCAAAATCCAGCGGGTCGATGTTAGTGATATGCAGCAGGTAAGCCACGATGGAACCCGCCGCGCTGCCACGGCCCGGCCCCACCGGAATGGGATCCGGATGGCCCGCCGCGTCTGTATGGCTGCGGCAGTAATGGATAAAGTCCCAGACAATAAGAAAGTATGCCGCATACCCCATGGTCTTGATGATATCCAGCTCATACTCCAGCCGTTTGTTAATTTCCTCTTCTTTTTTCCGACGCGCTTCCTCCGGCATGTTTGCCAGCAACACGCCGTACCGTTTGGGTATTTCGTCTTCGCAGAGACTGCGTACGTAAGCGTCCGCATCGTTATGAAACTGCGCCGGTATAGGAAACTCCGGCAACAGCAACTTGCCAAATGTTAAATCTACGTTGCATCGTTTTGCAATCGCATGGGTATTGTGCAGCGCCTCCTCATCGTCGGGGAACAGCATCCGCATTTCCTCATAGCTCTTGCAGTAATACCAGTCGTTGTTGAAACGCATCCGGTCCGGATCGTCCACGTTTTTGTTTGTCTGGATGCAGAGCAGCACGTCCTGGGCGGAAGCGTCCTCCCGCTTCACGTAATGGATGTCGTTGGTAACAACCAGCTTCACGCCGTATTTTTCCGCAAAGATATGCAGCTGCTGATTGACGGTCCGCTCTTCTTCCAGATCGTGGTTCTGCATTTCCAGGAAGAAATTGTCTTTGCCGAAAATATCAATATAATCCTGCATCGCCCGTTCCGCGCCGTCCAGATTCCGCTGCAGGATCAGCCGGGGAATCTCCCCCTGCACGCAGGCGCTGAGACAAATGATTCCCTTGCTGTATTTTCGCAGGATATCCTTATCAATGCGGGGCTTGCGGTAAAAACCGTCAATAAAACCGAGGGAGACCAACCGCGCCAGATTGTGGTAGCCTTCCTGGTTTTCCGCTAATAAAATCAGATGGTACCTGGGCTGCTTGTCGATTCGGTCAAAGCGGCTCCCCGGGGTAATGTAACACTCACAGCCGAAGATGACCTTGATGCCTTGCTTCCCTTCTTTTTCCGCATCTTTATTCAGTTTCTGCGCCGTCTGGTACATGTCCACCGCGCCGTACATGTTGCCGTGGTCAGTGATGGCAATGCTGTCCATCCCCAGCTCCATGGCGCGCTGCAGCAGCTCCTTCGGTTTGGAGGCGCCGTCTAACAAACTGTATTGGGTATGCACGTGTAAATGAGTAAATGGTACGCTCATGATTGGTTCCGTTCCGCCGCTGAATTTTTATGCAATCCATCTTTAAATCCAGAATTGGTGTGATTATTCAGAAGTTTGCCAGATTATCCCTATCACTTTTTTTGCTTTTATCTATGCGTTCAAATCTTTTTCAACAGTTCTTTTAACCTGGGTTCCGCTTTTTCCAAACCTAAATCATACGCTTTTTGGAACCACCTGACAGCTTTTCCATAGTTCTTTTTAACAACAAACCCGCCTTCATAAGCAACTCCCAAGTCGAACATTGCGCCTCTTTCCCCTAATTTAGCAGCTTTCCTGTACCACTTTAAAGCCTCTTCCTGATCCTGCTTTACTCCACAGCCCTCACCGTACAGTATACCTAAAAACAACATAGCTTTGCTGTTATTTAATTCCGCTGCTTTTTGGTACCATCTGCGGGCTTCCTCATAATCTTTCCCAACACCCCAGCCGCCGGCATAACAAAAGCCCAATTGCATCATACCGTCCGGATTACCGGCTTCAGCAGCTTCACGGCACCATTTAAATGCTTCTTTATCATTTCTTTTTACATGGTTCGAAAAAACATATGTATAATACATTTCCATTTTCGCAAAAGCATTGCCTTCCATAGCCATAGCCTTCACTGCATCTAAACAATCGTTGAATTCGCTTACTGAAGTATTACCTTCCGCTTTAAAATCCACATCTTCAAGTACCCGCAGCGTTGCTAACGCATCACCCCTGCCGGCGCCAAGTTTAAACCACGCATTGCTCATTCCAAATGATTGTTTTACAACATTAACTCCCTTTATCCCATCATAGAAACAACCTAAAAAATACATGGCTCTGCCATTATTCTCACCGGCAAGCTCACAAAACAAATTAAACGCGGCTTCATAATTGCCTGTCAAATATGCTTTTGTTGCTTCTTGTAATTTCGGCGTGTCAAACTGCTTGTTGTCAAACTTGGTCATGTTATTCACCCCACATTGAATTTCAAATACTTATGTTCAAACTTCGCTATTTTATTTTACCATATTTTTCTGTTGTACTCTACACTTCAATGTTATTTCATTAATTCCGGTTCTTATAAATATTTAAGAGTAATTGGAGCCAAAGTCCAGTATCCATGCGGCTTTGCATTGCGAAGTTGATCGTTTTTACGACCAGCCTCATCTCTGCCTCGCTGCTTCCCCCACAATACCCATCACCCAACGGGCCGCGTTGTTCAGATCTTCCAGCGCAAGGCATTCCTCCGTGGTATGGATCTTGTCCATACCGGTTGCCAGCAACACGGTGGGCAACCCCATACCGCACAAAAAGTTGGCGTCACTGCAGCCGCCGGTAAAGCCGGTGCTGACAGGGAATCCCAGTTTTTCCGCCGCGGTTGCCGCCAGCTTTACTGTGGCATGGTCTTTGGCAAGGTTGACGCCCGGCGCTACATCTTTCATTGCAACTTCCACCGTTCCGCCTTTCGCCTCAACAGCGTTTCGGAATATCTCCACCGTTTCGTTCTTTAACCGTTCCAGTTTCGTTTCATCGGGGCAGCGCATGTCGATGACGATCTCACAGGCCTCCGGCACGATGTTGGTCGCAAGGCCGCCGTCGATCATATCCACACTTAAGGTTGTCTCTGCGTCGATTCGTCCGTAAGCGGGCAAAGCGTGCAATGCGTCCGCCGCCAGCATAATGGCATTGAGTCCCTTCTCCGGTTCCAGTCCGGCGTGGGCGCTCTTTCCTTTCACCGTCAGTTTCAGGTTGATTGCTTTGGGCGACGCGTTAAAGATGGCCCCCGGATGACCGCCGCAGTCCATGCAGTAACCTGCGTCAGCCCGGATCATCGTTTGATCCATGTAACGCACGCCGTAGCTGCCGGTTTCTTCCCCGATGGTAAAGCAGACCTGGATATCCCCGTGGGGCAGATCGTTTTCGATGATGCATTGCATGGCTTCCAGCACGGCAGCCACACCGCTTTTATCGTCTCCGCCTAACGTAGTCGTACCGTCAGAGTACAGCACGCCGTCTTTTTCAATCACCTTTGTTCCCGTTGTGGGCGCCACGCTGTCCATATGCGCTTCAAAAAACAGACGCAACGCGCCGGGCACGTTTCCTTTTAAGAAACCCCAGACATTTCCTGTGGTACCGCCGCATTGTTCACCGGCCCTGTCCACTTGCGGTTCCATACCCAGTTCCTGCAGTTTTTGTTTCAGCAACGCCGCCTCTTCCTTTTCATCACAGCTGGGGCAAGGAACGCTGACCAATTCGATAAATGTATTTTTTAAACGTTCTTCATTAATAATATTCGTATTCATAGCTTGTTAAAATCCTTTCTCGGTTCAGTAAAACAAAACATCAGTAGCAATATTAATCTGTTAACTCCTCCAACAATTCCGGCGTCACCATTGTTTCCGTATACACCCTGACGCCATGTTCCATGAGCAACGCCGCCGTAATCCCCTGCCCTGGGATTTTAGTTCCGGTAAACGTGCCGTCGTATATGTAAAACCCTGAGCAGGACGGGCTGTTTGCTTTCATGATGGCAGAAGTGATATTATGCTGTTTCACTAATTCCAGCACCTTTTCCGCTCCCCGCAGGAACGGCTCCGTCACATCCTCACCGGCTTTGTTGACGATACGCCGCTTTTCGGGAACTGCTCCGGAATTTGCTGCCAAGTACTGAATCTCCGCCGGAAGACGCGGCGTCGGCAGCCCGCCCATCACCTCCGGACAAACAAGCAGTACCTTTTCCTTATGCCGCTCAATCCACTCACAAAGCCAGGGCACTGCGTTATTACTTCCATTATATTTTACATTTCGGCCCGCCAGACAGGCGCTGATCAGAATCATGCTTTTTTCTCCTGATTTCATTACACATCCATTTATTTCCACTTTAATCTATTTTACCACAAATGGTTAACAGCAACATATTTTCAAAATAAAAACGCTGAAAAGGAAAAACTTCCGCTTACCTTATAAAAAACATATAAATGTCCTTTTTTTGACACAAACCCATGTTACATTTTAGAAAACGAAAAATGAAAAATGTTGATTAAAATAATGTAAAATACTGTTTGCAAGGTTGCATTCTCAGCAGATGTATGCTATCATACATGTGAATTTCCAGAGGAGCGGAAGACAACGTACAGTTTTACCACAAACCCGCTGAGAAAATGAACCAACAGAGTCTGATATCGCTTGGATCCGTAAGGAACTGAGAAGAAAGAAATTGAGCAAGATCGCACAGGATAAAATTTCCTGTACAAGGCGGAGGAAGGAAGCGTAGCCAAAGCTACGTCGACTGACGACAACGAAGTACAGGGAAATTTAGACAAGCGAACTGTTCAATTTCTTGATGAACAGTTCCTGATGACCGGGACGGGACGCAACAGTAAAAATGTATCGCGCATCCGGTTCCGGATGGGCGATTTTTAATTTGACTGTTCAAACGTTTTATAGATTCCGTTGTCAAAAGTTACGTAATCCTATCTGCATTACAAGGGAGGTACTTGTCATTATGAAACGCAGTGAACAATTCCGGCAGGCGAACCGGGAAGCCAAGACCACCGTTTTGGCCACGATTGTCGTCATCCTTTTCTGGATCGTGGCAGGTTTCGGTCTGGCCGATTCGGACATCGTCGTCTTCGACACCCCCATCTGGGTCATCGGCGGCTGTATCGTGTCCTGGCTTTTTGCCGTAGTCGTAGCCTGGTGGCTGGCTGAGTACGTCATCAAGGATGTTGACATGAAAGAAGACGCCACGGTGAAAGGAGGCAGTAAATAATGGAAAACTTCCTGAATCTGGCTCCCGCGCTTTTATTCCTTGCCGCTTTGCTTTACATCAGCTACTGGGTACAGCAGCAGTCCAGCGAAGCCCGTTCTTCCAACTTTGTGAAAGATTACTTCATCGGCGGACGTTCCTTAGGCGGCTTTGTCCTGGCCATGACCACGGTTGCCACCTACTCCAGCGTTTCCACTTTCGTCGGCGGACCCGGCGTGGCCTGGCAGATTGGGTACGGCTGGCTGTACATGGCCATCGTACAGATGGTAGTCATCTTCCTTGTCATGGGTGTTTTCGGCAAGAAAATATCCCTGATTGCCCGCGAAATTGACGCGGTCACCGTTATCGATATCATTCGCGCCCGGTACAAATCCGACGCGCTGGCCAATATGGCGGCTATCTTCATCGTAGCGTTCTTCTGCGCCACCATGGTCGCCCAGTTCGTAGGCGCAGCCAAACTGTTTGAAGCAGTTACCGGCTATTCCTACATGACCGGACTCACCATGTTCGGCATCATCGTGGTCATCTACACCACCATTGGCGGGTTTAAAGGCGTGGCCATCACGGACGCCATCTGCGCCATCGCCATGATGATCGGCATGGCGATCCTGTTCTACTGCCTGCTGGACAAAGCCGGCGGTTACAGTGCCATTATGGCCCACTTCCGGGCGAACGATCCCGCTATGCTGGAGCCTCTGTCCCGCGGCAAGATGCCGGTTTCCCTGTACATCAGCCAGTGGCTGTTGGTCGGCGTCTGCACCCTGGCGCTGCCCCAGTCCGTAGTCCGCAGCATCAGCTATAAAGATACCAAAGCCCTGCGCAATGCCATCATCATCGGCACCATCGTCATCGGCGTAGTGACCATCATCGCTACCTGGGTCGGCGTTCTGTGCAAAGGCGTGCTCACCAATCCGGACCTGGCTGCTTATGGCGGCAGCGTGGACAACATCATGCCCCGCACCATCATCAGCGTCATGAGTCCCTTCTGGGCCGGCGTTGTCATCATCGGGCCCATTGCGGCCACCATTTCCACCGTATCTTCCCTGCTGCTCACCTCTTCTTCTTCCATTATTAAAGACGTATATATGCGCCATCTGGAAAAGAGCGGGAAATCCCTGAGCAACGAGGGAGTCAAACGGTTAAGCATGATTTTCACCATCCTGCTGGGCTTCGGTATTTACCTGATTTCCATTGCGCCTCCTTCCGTTATCTGGAAGATAAACATGTTCGCCTTCGGCGGTCTGGAAACCGCCTTCTTCTGGGTGATGATCTTCGGTCTGTTCTGGCACAAAGCCAACAGCACCGGCGCCATCTGCGCCATGTTCGGCGGCGTGGCGGCCTACTGCATCACCATGGCCATGGGCTTCAAGGTATTTTCCCTGCATCAGATCACCATCGGTATCACCACTTCACTGATTTTCTTCTTCATTGGCAACGCCATGGGCAAAATGCCCGACATGGACACCCTGAAGCTGTTCTTCCCGGATAAATACGAAGATTAAGCGAAACGCTGACAACAAAAGTTAAACCGGTATCGCAACCAAATGCGATACCGGATTTTTTTGGTTAAATCTGCGTGGAAAAACGCTGAAACAAAACGCGGACGGTTTTGCGAAGCGCTTTTCTGACGTAATTAAACAACTTCAACCGTGTAACGGAGTTATTTGTCTTCGCCCAGTACCTTCATGGAAGGAACGCCGCCCACGATACCGTTCTTGTCTTTGAACTCGCCGACCTTCTGCATCAGGTCAAAATAGCAGTCCCAGTAATTGGCGGATTTAGTCCATACGCGAATCGTATAAACCACTGCGTAATCGGTATAACCGGAAACCCGTACGAACGGAGCCGGATCCTGCAACGCAGTAGGCGTATCTTTTACCGCTTCCAGCACGGCTTTGTAAACATCTTCAAACTTGTTGGCATAGCCGGCCTTGGTCTCAATGTCCACGCGACGCAGGTCTTCAGACGAGAAGTTAGTGATTTTTCCGCCCATGGCTTCCGAATTGGGAACGATGATGAGCTTGTTGTCGATGGTCAGCACTTTGGTGCAGAGCATGCTGACGTCTTTCACAAAGCCTTCAATCCCCGCAATACCAACATAATCGCCAACCTTGAAGGGTTTCGTAACCAGGATGAGGAAACCGTTGGCTACGTTAGACAGGGCTCCCTGTACGGACAGGGAAATTGCCAGACCTAACATGCCTACAACCGCAAGGACCGACGCGATGGGGATGCCGATGCTGTCTGCAACCACACAAAGGGCCACAAAGTTCAGGATCACCTTGATAAAGCCTTTGACAAACCCCTGTACCGTGGTTTCCAGTTTAAAGCGACCCAGAATCTTGTCAATGATCGGTCCCATAATCATACTGATGAGCCGGTTGAAGATGATCAGCAGGATCAGGCCCTGAATGACAGAACCTACGCTGATGGCACCAACTTTAAAGTCCAGTATCTGCTGCGCTGTAGCAATAATCTGATTCATAATTGTTCTTCCTCCTATAATTAAATTATCAGTACTCTGACAACATAATTATAGCACATTCAGCGTACAGTGGTAACATAAATACTGCATATTTTTACATTGTTATAAAAAGAAAATACCGGTTCTTTGCAGGAAAATTCCTGAAAAGAACCGGCGCTTCGCAACTCTCATTTTATGCTTTCCAGTATCTGCTCCGCCCGCAGGATTTCTTCCAGCTGCTTCAGCACTTCTTTATTGTAATGGTTCGCCGTGGATTCCCGTTTTAAAATGGAAAAAGTCAGTTCCCTGTCCTGCTTTTCTTTCAGCAGTGTAGTGTAACGGTTGACGATCAGCGCCAGTTCCGCCGCCTTCAGGCAGTTCTGTCGTTCCAGCTCCGGACGGAATGCTTCATTATCGTCTACAGGCGCATTTAAAAATCGCAACATGGGTTGCAGCCAGCGCCCCATGTACAGACCGTCTGTCAGAGAAATAATCTGTTCCACTGTAAGGTTGGTCTTTTTTGCCAGTTCAGCCGGAGACGGAAACATTACGGCAATACGCGCCTTCTTGGCCATGCCCCAATCCCAGTTCAGGGATTCCAGCAGTTTATTACAGTACACCATGTTGGGCGCATTGATATTTGTAGGCCGGCCCAGCAGAAGCTGTCCGAAACGATGAAACGCTTTCGCCACATTGCAGCTTTCTTCCAACGTATCTTCGTACAGCTTTTCTTTTAACAGCTTCTCAATAATCGCTTTCACTTCATTATAGTTGATAGGTTTTACCAGGAAATTATCAGCGCCCACCCTAAAACCGTGGATACGGCTCTCCATGTCCTCCAGCGCCGTCATCATGATCACAGCAATGGAATGGGTGCGCGCGTCCCGTTTCAGTTCGCTGCACACTTCATAGCCGGACAGTCCCGGCAGCATGATATCCAACAGAATAATATCCGGTTGTTCCTGCCGGGCAAGTTCCAGACAGGCACGCCCCTCGGTGGCAATCAGCGCCGTATAGCCCCAGCTTTCCAGCACATCCTTCAGCATGCTGCTTAACTGTTCATTATCATCCACTACTAAAATTTTCGGCATAACTGCCACCCCTTTCCGCTTTGATGAGAACGAAACAGTAACGAATTCATATGCTCTGTTGTATGGTTTCGCCTGCTTCGAATAAACTATCCTGCTCCAGCGGCAACAGCAATATGGCTTCCGTCCCTTTCCCCAGTTCGCTCTGCAGGGAAATCGTACCGTGGTGCAGTTCCGCCAGTTTTTTAACAATAGGAAGACCAAGGCCGGTACCTGGCCGTTTCTTGGTCATAGGGTTTTCAATTTGTTCAAATTCGTTAAAAATACGTTCCAGATTCTCCCGGGCGATGCCGATCCCTTCGTCCGCAATGCTGATCCGCATCTGACGGGATTCTTCCATTTTCTGTACCCGGATTGTAATCCGGCTGTCCGGCAGTGAAAACTTCAGGGCATTGGACAGAAGATTGAAAATAATCTGCCGCAGCATCTGCGGGTCTGCCGTAACTTCAAAATCCTCCGGTTCAAAAAACGTCTGCATACTGATATGGGCATCGGGACGGTAATTACGCATCTCATTGACAATGGTATCCACAAAAGCATGAACAGAAAAACGGGTGAATCTCGCTCTTGTTTTTCCCGAACGCAGACGAGTCAGGTCCAGAAGATTATTAATCAGCGTCAGCAGATGAGATCCACATTCCGAAGCGTTATCTACATACCGGTACTGTTTCTCGTTCAGCGTACCGCTGTAACCGCCCTTCAGGAAATCACAGGCATTAATGATGACACACAGTGGTGTACGGAGTTCATGCGTAATGTTAGAAAGAAAACGGTTCTTCGTTTCATTCAGCTGTTTCAGCTCTTCCACTGCCGATTCCAGATCTTTGGTACGGCGACGCACCAGCAATTCCAGATGTTTCTGGTTCTGCCGGACCTGAGCCGCCATCAGCCAGATCAGCGGTGCAAAAAGCACGAAGCAAAGGATACCGATAAACAGGGTCTGCTTCCGGTTGTCTTCAACAATACCGGAAAACTGGTCTTCCTGAAGACCAAAGCTGATGTATCCAACCAGATCACCGGAATAATTCCGTAACGGATGGTCAATAAACAGATGGGGCACGCCCCGCAGGTACACCTTGCCGGAGTACGTGCCGTCATCGGCTTTGGAACTGGTTATGGAACCGGCTTTATGCCCTACGATCCAGCTCCGGTCCTCTCCCTCCGTAGATTTGGTGGAAACATGGACGCCATCTACCGTCAGCACCAGGAACCCATTGGTAGCTTTTGAATTGATGTAAGAAGGAAAATAGTAGTCACTGTTACAGATACCGATCAGTACCATGCAGGCAATAACCTTATCGGAATCTTCCGTATCCATGACAGGAACCATGGTCACTTCACAGAGGGCCTGTTGCATGTGCTCCCCTTCACCGGCAATCCCCTGTTTCAGTTCAACTGTAAATTTTTTAAACTCTTCACTTCCCTCTGCAAACAAATCGCTGAGAGGCATCTTCTCGTTGGCGTTGATCGGGTTTCCTGTCCGGCAGACATCCCGGTTCATGGCACCCAGCCTGTCATTCGGATTGAAACGGATATTCGCTCCTGACCGGGCAATGATATGGTTGTCCGGATCCAGCATGATAGCATAATCAACCTTATTAAAGTTATTCCGCAGCAGGGCCAGCTTCTCTTCCAGCACCTTGGTATCTTTCTGTTTTACGGCCTGCGGCGTGCTGACCTCCTGCGCAATACAAAGCGCGGCTGTCCGAACACTGTTCTGCCGCTGTTGCATTTCACTGGTCGCAATGGCCAGCGTAGAGCGCAGATACTGATCCTGATTCCGGCTGAACTGTTCCTCCAGATAGCGGGTAGAAAAAAACGTGATCAGCGCAATCGGTAAAATTACAAAGAGGGAGATAGTAAAAATCAGCCGGACCTTTAAGTCATGATACCACTCATTCAGCAGTCCGGATATCTGTTCAAACAGTTTCTTCATTATTAATTATATTCGCCACTGACGCATCCGCGCCATCCGTCTTATTATAATAATACACGACAATCTGCATGCGGTCATGCAGGTTCAGTTTTGCAAGGATATTACTGATATGGGTTTTTACAGTCGTTTCACTGATAAACAGCTGTTGGGCGATTTGTTTGTTGGTATAGCCCTTGCACAGCAGCTGCACGATTTCCTGTTCCCGCCTGCTGATCCGTTCATCCCGTACCCGGACCGGAAGCGCGTCATCCGGCTTCTGTGCCGTATCTTTCTGTGAAACGGTAATATTGACGTTCAACAGGCGAAGCATGCTTTCTAACAACAGCAGGATATTCCAGGTTGTTTCCTTGCTGTAACTGGTAATATGGAAGCGCTGTTTCAGCGTATCGGGAATCGGACTGTTGTCGTAGGTGAGCCCGCCGATTCCTGCAAATGCAGTCAGGCGGTTATTAAAATAAACCGGAACATACAGGCAGGCAATCCCGAAAGGACAGACGTGGATAAAAGACTCGCCTTTCTGCATCGTCTCCCTGTCCATCAGGAAATTTTCACGGCAGCGCACCGCATGTTCTTTTTGGATGGTAAAGCAGAACAGGGAATTTTGGGAACCGACCGTCAACGGATTCCCATCCATATCCAAAAAAATCATGCTGATACCATAGGCTTTGGCAAAATTATCCTGGAATGTCTGCAGTTTGTCTTTACCAATAAACTGAACCCACTGGTCAACCGAACCTGTCTTCTTTTTCATGATTACGCACAACCTTTTTATGTTATTACCACTAAAAATAATTCTACAGAAGTATTCTTCATCTGCCACAAGTATATTCAATAGTTTCAAATTTAGCAATACATAAAGGGTTTAAGATTTTTTTAATCCGCATTGCTAATTCTAAAGTATTACTACTTTTGTAATAAAAAATGTTAAAATTTTTAGCATCATACTTTAATTGTCAAAATTACACCTTAAGGATTACGCTTAAAATAAGCCGATACATTCTCTTCCTACTTTCAGCGAATGCAGGATTACTCCAAACGTGTTACTTTAATAATGCAACTGTGAGACTCAAGGTATGTGAGACTCAGTAAAAAGGAGGAGTTATTATGGCTCAGTCCACAAAATGTCTTATTCTTCTTGCTGTAATTGCCTTATTCTTCGTTACCGAAATTATCCCTCTGGCAGTTACCGCTATGGCCGGCTCTATCGCCTGCGGCCTGCTGGGATTTATCCCGGCTAAGCAGGTATTCAGCGGCCTGTCCAACTCCACCGTTGTTCTGTTCGCAGGCATGTTCGTCGTAGGCGCAGCAATGTTCTACACCGGCCTGGCCCAGAAAATCGG